>NZ_QAIM01000004.1:0-2026 GCF_003061035.1 Acidovorax sp. HMWF018 | reverse complement strand
GCCCTGGGGTGCCGCACTGGGGGCCGCCATTGCTGCCTGGGCGTGGTTCGTGTGGGACTTGCTGCGGGGCGTGCGGGTGCTGCGCTGGTTGCGCACGGGCGACCTGGCATCGGTGCCGTCTATGCGTGGCATCTGGGGCGAGGCGGCGGACCGTGCGCGGCGTCTGCTGCGCAAGCAGGAGGCGCAGATACGCGACAGCCAGGACCGTTTGCAGGAGATCCTGGCCGCCCTGCAGGCCTCCCCCAACGGCGTGGTGCTGCTGGATGCGCAGGGCCGTATCGAATGGTGCAACCAGATGGCAGCCAACCAGTTTGGCTTTGACGCGCAGCGCGACGTCATGCAGTCCATTGGCAATCTGCTGCGCAACCCTGAATTCACGGCTTACTTTGCTGCCAAGGACTTCACCAGCGATGTGGTCCTGGAGGGGCGCCTGAGCACGCCGTCGCGGCCCGTACGCATCTCGGTGCACCTGCACCCCTATGGTGATGGCCGCACGCTGCTGCTGTCACGCGACGTGACGGCGCTGGAGCAGGCCGACGCGATGCGGAGAGACTTTGTGGCCAACGTGTCGCACGAGATCCGCACACCCCTCACGGTGCTCACCGGTTTTGTCGAAACCTTGCAGACCTTGCCGCTGAGCGCCGACGAGCGCTCGCGCTACCTGGGCATGATGGCGCAGCAGGCGCAGCGCATGCAAAGTGTGGTGCAGGACCTGCTCACGCTGTCGCGGCTGGAGGGCAGCCCGCTGCCCGGCATGGCCGAATGGACACCTGTTCAGTCACTGATGCAGCGCTGCGAGGAAGAGGGCCGCGCCCTGTCGACGCTGCTCACACAGAACCAGCAGCGTCCCCATACGATGCGCTTTCCGGCGGCCGATTTGCTGCGGGCCGAAGGCGAGATTGCGGGTGTGCCTGCCGAACTGCAAAGCGCCTTGTCCAACCTCGTCAACAACGCGGTGCGCTACACACCCGGCGGTGGTTCCATCGAGGTGCAGTGGCTGCGCAAGGAGGATGGCAGTGCCGTGTTCTCCGTGCATGACACCGGTCCCGGCATTGCGCCCGAGCACATCCCGCGCCTGACAGAGCGCTTTTACCGGGTGGACCGCAGCCGTTCGCGCGAGACCGGGGGCACCGGCCTGGGCCTGGCCATCGTCAAGCATGTGCTGCAGCGCCATGGCGCCACGCTGGACATCGCGAGCACGCTGGGCAAGGGCTCGGTGTTTTCGGTCACTTTCCCGGCCAACCGTTTGCGGGGTTTTTCCTTGCCGGGTTGATGGCTCGACAGAGCATGGCGACGAACAGCAGTGCGGTGACTGCGAGCGCCGCCGCGCTGGCCGCCCAGAAGGGAGTGGGCGAAGCCACACCCGACCAAGGCCCGCTGCCCCCATAAGCCAGCCAGTAGCCGCCCGCCAGGCCAGCCCCCCACAGCAGCGCGCAGTACACCACCAGTGGCGCCAGCGTGATGCGGTAGCAGCGCAGCACAAACACGCACAGCGTCTGCACCGCATCGGCAGCGTGGTACGCCGCCACCCAGACCAGCACCGTGCCGGCCACGGCTGCCACGCTGGCGTTGTCGGTGTAGATCTGGCTGATCGAGTGTCTTGCTATCAATAATATAGCTGCCAAGGCAATACCCACTAGCGCAGCGAGCGAAAAACCCATCAAAACCACCTGACGGGCTCGCTGGGGCTGCTGTGCGCCCAGCCAGTAGCTCACCCGCGCGCTGGTGGCGATGGACAGCGACAGCGGCACCATGTAGAGCACGGCAGCCATGTTGGCGGCGATCTGGTGGGCGGCCGCCGAGGTGGTGCCCTGGCGCGCGATGAACAAGGCCATCAGGGTGAAGGAGGTCACCTCCACCATCACGGCCAGGCCTGCTGGAATGCCGAGTCTGGCAAAGCCTGCAATGGTGGGCCAGTGCGGGGGCTCCATGCGGCGCCACAGCCCCAGGGGGGTATAGATGTCCTGCGTGCGCAGCAGCCACACAGCCAGGGCCAGCATGCTGCAGTTGACGACCAGCGTTGCCC
>NZ_QAIM01000068.1:0-1184 GCF_003061035.1 Acidovorax sp. HMWF018 | reverse complement strand
GCGCTTCGCGAAAAAAGTTCTTTCAAAAACAACCACTTGTGAATATCTGAATTTCCGGCGCGCCGTCCTTTGCGTGCAGATTGGTGCGCTTTGAGGGTTGCGGCTCCCTTTCATCAGATGTCACCGCCATCGTCCCACCGGGCTCAGTTCGGTTTGACGGTCTATGCCTAAATTGGCATAATCACCACTAATGTCCACCCAGCCGCGCAAACCGCTCAAATGGGTCGGCTCGGCCAAGCGGGATCTGGACGGAATGCCCGAGGACGTCCAAGACGTGTTCGGCCATGCGATCGACCTGGCGCAAGCCGGTGGCAAGCACCCGGACGCCAAGGCGCTGAGCGGGTTTGGTTCCGCCGCGGTTTTGGAAGTGGTCGAGGATTTCCGGAGCGACACGTTCCGGGCGGTCTACACGGTCAAGTTCGCGGGCTGGGTCTATGTGCTGCACTGTTTTCAGAAGAAGTCCAAGAGCGGCATCAAGACGCCGAAGGAGGACCTGGACCTGATCAAGGCACGGCTGAAGGCTGCGGTGCAGGATTTTGAGGCTTGGCAAGCAAAGCAAGGAGTAAAGCGATGAGCCAGAACAGCCACATCACCATCGAAGAAGGCAGCACCAACGTCTACGCGGACCTGGGCTATGCCGACGCTGCGGAAATGCAGCGCAAGTCGCAGCTCGCGGCTGAGATTGCCCGCGCCATCAAGGCGCGACGCCTGACGCAACAGGGAGCCGCCGCGCTGCTGGAAATCGATCAGTCCAAGATCTCCCGCATCACGCGCGGCCAGTTTCGCGGGGTCAGCGAGGCGAAGCTGCTGGAACTGGTGGCCAAGCTGGGGCATGACGTGAAGATCGTGGTCGGTCCAGTACGGCGGCGTGCCGGTAAGATCGAGCTGCAGTTCGCCTGACGCTGCGACCCGTCAAGATCGCCGGGCTGCGAAAGCCTCCCCCATCTCCCGCGCCCGCTTAACCTCGTCGCCGTGCAGGTAGATTGAGGTCGTCGAAATCGATGCGTGCCGCAGGTTGTCGCGCACGGTGGTCAATTCGGCCCCGCGCGCCAATGCATGCGTAGCATGGGTGTGGCGCATCCAATGTGGGCTGGCACGGCGCAGTTTCTCGGCCGTGGCCGGGCTGTCCTTCTCAATGACTTCGGCGACCTTTGTGAAAAAGCGTCGCATCACACTCCACAGCC
>NZ_QAIM01000552.1:3824-5493 GCF_003061035.1 Acidovorax sp. HMWF018 | reverse complement strand
GTCCACGCGGATGAAGAAGAACGGTACGCCGCGCGCGCTGGGGCGTTGCAGCGTGGACAGGCGGTGGCACACGGTCTCGAAACCCACGCCAAACTGGTGGCCCAGCCGGTCGATGTCGTAGTGCGCCGCTTCGGCCGCCCGCAAGAAGGCGGTGTAGGGCAGCACCAGCGCTCCCGCAAAGTAGTTGGCCAGACCAATGCGCGCCAGCGCCCGGGCCTGGTCGCTGGACAACCCGGCGCTGTTGGCCAAGCGCTGCAGCTCGGCGCCCTGCTCCAGAAACGCCAGCTGCGTCGCCATCTGAAACGCCCGCTGCCCTCGCTCCAACCCCGCCGCCAGCTGCAGCAGCCCTGCCTCGGCCTGGAACACGCGCTGCGCCTGGCCAGGCAGGTCGGCCACATCCACCACGCGCACCCCGTGGGCCATGCGCAGGCGTTGGGCCAGCGCCTCATCGGCCCGGCCGGGCAGCAGGCCCCAATCGGCGGCACATCGCTCGGCCGCTTCGTCCAGCTCGGCAATGTGGTTCTGGCGCGCAAAGAAGAAGTCGCGCACTTCTTCATAGGCCATAGGTGGGTGCGGCGCCAACACGCCCTCACCGCTGCGGTCGTTACCCAGGGCCGCCAGCCGCTCCAGCGCCTGGCGGTGCCGCTGATGCAGCGCCAGCAGCGTGCGCGCCACGGCGGGCATGCCTGCAGCCAGCTCGCGGATCTCGGCCAGGGACACGGCATCGCCAGCGCCCTCCCCGCCGACCCCGGCAGGCAAGTCGGCCAACACCTCGCGCAGGCCCGTGATGAGGCGCGCCTCGTCGTCGTCAGAAAACCGCTGCACATCCACACCGAACACGGCGTTGATCTTGAGCAGAACGGGCACCGTGAGCGGGCGCTGGTTCTGCTCCAGCTGGTTCAGGTAGCTGGCCGACAGGTCCAGCGCCCGGGCCAGCGCCACCTGGGTCATGCCGCGCTCTTCGCGCAGGCGGCGCAGGCGCACACCCATGAAGGTTTTTTTCATTCCATCTTTCTCGGTGCTCTTTGGTCGCACCCTGATCGTCATTCGCAATATTCGCAAATTGACGGGTTTTCGTTCGCAATCATTCGCCAATTCAGGACTTACAGAGGGATGCCATTGTGCGTAAATTGCGAAGCATGACAACCCCCACTGGCACCGTCGAGCTGACGGAAATCGTGTTCCCCGCCGAAGCCAATCACTACGGCACGCTGTTTGGCGGCAACGCCCTGCAGCTCATGGCCAAGGCGGCGTTTCTGGCAGCGCGCGGCGCCGCACAGCGCGATGTGGTGATGGCGGGCGTGACCGACGTGCGTTTTCTGGCCCCCGTGCCCGTGGGCCATGTGCTCACGCTGCGCGCCTGGGTCAGCCGCATCGGGCGCAGCTCGCTCACCGTGTGCGTGACCGGTCTGGCCGCCACGCTGGGCTCGCCCCAGGACGAAGTGCTGAAGGGGATTTTTGAAATGGTGGCGGTGGATGGCAAAGGCCGCCCCGCTGCCATCACCAACACATATGTAAACCAGGAGACCGCATGACTACCACCGTTGAAACCCCGGGCTTCAAGCCCAAGAAGTCCGTCGCGCTCTCAGGCGTGACGGCGGGCAACACCGCCTTGTGCACCGTAGGCCGCACGGGCAACGACCTGCACTACCGGGGCTACGACATCCTC
>NZ_QAIM01000552.1:0-3814 GCF_003061035.1 Acidovorax sp. HMWF018 | reverse complement strand
GGTCTGCGAATTCGAAGAAATCGCCCACCTGCTGGTACACGGCAAGCTGCCCACGCGCGCCGAACTGCGCGCCTACAAGTCCAAGCTCAGGGCCCTGCGCGGCCTGCCGATGAGTGTGAAGCAGGCGCTGGAGCAACTGCCCGCCGCCAGCCACCCCATGGACGTGATGCGCACGGGCGTCTCGGCCCTGGGCTGTGCGCTGCCCGAAAAGGATGACCACAACCTGCCGGGTGCGCGCGACATTGCCGACCGGCTCATGGCATCACTGGGCTCCATGCTGCTCTATTGGCACCACTGGGCCAGTTCGGGCCGTCGCGTCGAGGTGGAAACCGATGACGATTCCATCGGTGCGCACTTCTTGCACCTGCTGCATGGCACCCAACCCAGCGCCGCCTGGGAGCGTGCGATGCACACCTCTCTCAACCTGTATGCCGAGCACGAGTTCAACGCCAGCACCTTCACCGCCCGCGTGGTGGCGGGCACGGGCAGCGACATGTATTCGGCCATCACCGGCGCCATCGGTGCGCTGCGGGGCCCCAAGCATGGCGGCGCGAACGAGGTGGCTTTCGAAATCCAGAAACGCTACGACAGCCCGGATGAGGCTGAGGCCGACATCCGCCGCCGCGTGGAGGCGAAGGAGGTGGTCATTGGTTTTGGTCACCCGGTCTACACCGTGAGCGACCCACGCAACGTCGTCATCAAGGGCGTTGCGCACAACTTGTCGCAGGAGGCTGGCAGCACCAAGATGTATGACATTGCCGAGCGGCTGGAGACCGTGATGTGGGAGGTCAAAAAGATGTTCCCCAACCTCGACTGGTTCAGCGCCGTGAGCTACCACATGATGGGTGTGCCCACCGCCATGTTCACGCCGCTGTTTGTGATTGCCCGCACCAGCGGCTGGGCGGCGCACATCATCGAGCAACGCATCGACAACAAGATCATCCGCCCCAGCGCGAACTACACCGGGCCCGAAGACCTGGCGTTTGTGCCGATCCAGGACCGCAAATAAAAACCAAGACGACCCAGTACCCAGCCCCATGGCCATGAACACCCTGTACCGCAAGCAACTGCCCGGCACGCAGCTGGACTACTTCGACGCCAGCGAGGCCGTCAATGCCCTGCAGCCCGCCGCCTGGGCCACCCTGCCCTACACCGCCCGCGTGTTTGCCGAAAACATCGTGCGCCGTGCCGATCCGGCCACCATCAACGACTGCCTGCGCCAGCTCGTCGAGCGGCGCAGCGACCGCGACTTCCCCTGGTACCCGGCACGCGTCGTGTGCCATGACATCCTGGGCCAGACGGCGCTGGTGGACCTGGCAGGCCTGCGCGATGCGATTGCCAAAGAAGGCGGCGACCCGGCCCAGGTGAACCCCGTCGTGCCAGTGCAGCTCATCGTGGACCATTCCCTGGCCGTGGAGTGTGGCGGGTTCGACCCCGACGCCTTCGCCAAGAACCGCGCCATCGAAGACCGCCGCAACGAAGACCGCTTCCACTTCATCGAGTGGACCAAAAATGCCTTTGCCAACGTGGATGTAATCCCGGCGGGGAACGGGATCATGCACCAGATCAATCTGGAAAAAATGTCGCCGGTCGTGCAGGTAAAAGACGGCGTGGCCTACCCCGACACCTGCGTGGGCACCGACAGCCACACACCGCATGTGGACGCCCTGGGCGTGATCGCCATCGGCGTGGGCGGCCTGGAGGCCGAGAGTGTGATGCTGGGCCGCGCATCGATGATGCGGCTGCCCGAGATCGTGGGCGTGCAGCTGACCGGCCATCGCCAGGACGGCATCACCGCCACTGACGTGGTGCTGGCGCTCACCGAGTTTTTGCGCAAGGCCAAGGTGGTGGGCGCCTACCTGGAGTTCTTTGGCGAAGGCGCGTCCAAGCTCACGATTGGCGACCGCGCCACCATCTCGAACATGGCGCCCGAATACGGCGCCACGGCGGCGCTGTTCAGCATCGACGAACAGACGCTGGAGTATCTGACGCTGACGGGCCGCGAGGCGGAACAAGTGAAGCGGGTCGAGGCGTATGCCAAGGCAGCGGGATTGTGGTCAGACACCCTCAAAGGCGCGGTCTACGCGCGCAACCTAGTGTTCAACCTGTCGAGCGTGGTGCGCAACCTGGCCGGCCCCTCCAACCCGCATGCGCGCGTGGCCACGTCCGACCTGGCGGCCCAAGGCATCGCGGGCCCCTGGGCCATGCCCGCATCACAGGACGGCACGATGCCCGATGGCGCGGTAGTCATCGCCGCCATCACCAGCTGCACCAACACGTCCAACCCGCGCAACGTGATCGCCGCAGCGCTGCTGGCGCGCAACGCCAACCGGCTGGGCCTCACGCGCAAGCCCTGGGTCAAGACCTCGCTGGCGCCCGGCTCCAAGGCGGTGGAGCTGTATCTGAAGGAAGCGGGTTTGCTGGCCGACCTGGAAAAGCTCGGCTTTGGCATCGTGGCCTTTGCCTGCACCACGTGCAACGGGATGAGTGGCGCGCTGGACCCTGCCATCCAGCAGGAGATCATCGACCGCGACCTCTACGCCACCGCCGTGCTCTCTGGCAACCGCAATTTCGACGGGCGCATCCACCCCTATGCCAAGCAGGCCTTCCTGGCCTCGCCCCCGCTGGTCGTGGCCTATGCGATGGCGGGCACGGTACGGTTTGACATCGAAAAAGACGTGCTGGCGGTGGTGGACGGCCAGGCGATTCGCCTCAAAGACCTGTGGCCCAGCGACGCAGAAATCGACGCCGTGGTGAAGACTGCCGTGAAGCCCGCGCAGTACCACGCCGTGTACGAACCCATGTTCGCCCTGCGGCATGACAAAGTCCCCCGCGTGTCGCCGCAGTACGAGTGGCGCCCGCAGTCCACCTACATCCGCCGCCCGCCCTACTGGGACACCGAGGGCATCGGCGCGCTGGCCGCCCACCCGCGCACCCTGCAGGGCATGCGCCCGCTGGCCCTCCTGCCCGACAACATCACCACCGACCACCTGTCGCCATCCAACGCCATCCTGCCGGACAGCGCAGCGGGTGAATATCTGGCGCGCATGGGCGTGCCCGAGGAGGACTTCAACTCCTACGCCACGCACCGGGGTGACCACCTCACCGCCATGCGCGCCACGTTTGCCAACCCGCAGCTCGTCAACGAGATGGCCGTGGTGGATGGCAAAGTGAAAAAGGGATCGCTCGCCCGCGTGGAGCCCGAAGGCCAGGTCATGCGCATGTGGGAGGCCATGGAAACCTATCTGAACCGCCGCCAGCCGCTCATCATCATTGCTGGCGCCGACTACGGCCAGGGGTCCAGCCGCGACTGGGCCGCCAAGGGCGTCCGGCTGGCGGGGGTGGAGGTGGTGGTGGCCGAGGGGTTCGAGCGCATCCACCGCACCAACCTGATTGGCATGGGGGTATTGCCACTGGAGTTTGAAGCGGGGGTCAACCGCACTACGCTGGGGCTGGATGGGACGGAGGTGTATGGCGTGGAGGGAGACATGCAACCCCGTGCCCACCTCACCTTGGTCATCCACCGCAAGAATGGCGAGGAAACAAAAGTGCCCATGACATGCCGCCTCGACACCGCCGAAGAGGTCTCTATCTATCAAGCGGGTGGCGTGCTGCAGCGCTTTGCGCAAGACTTTCTTGCCAAGAATGTAGACCAAAAACAGGTGCTCGCGCCCGCCTAGAAAGCACTGTGCGCTACTAAATTTGATATTTCTTCATGAGCATCCACTCCGCACCACAGATACGCATTCCCGCCACCTACCTGCGCGGCGGCACCAGCAAGGGCGTTTTCTTTCGCCTCGACGACCTGCCCGCC
>NZ_QAIM01000551.1:0-1030 GCF_003061035.1 Acidovorax sp. HMWF018 | reverse complement strand
GCCCGATGCAGTACGAACAACGCTGGTACGAGGCACAGCGCAAAAAGGCCGCGTGAATCGTGGGTTAAGAACTACACGAAACAGGGGCAAGGTCAACTTTCGATCAGAGAAAATGATGCTGAAGCATCATCTTCATGGCGAGCCAGATGCATCGATAGCGTGCTTCACACACCACCAGGACACATCAACGCCCACGCGACGAAGGGCTCCCAGAAGGGGCAGCGGATCGTGCTGCGTCGTCTGCGATCGATCGCGGCGTGAGCATGCGGCCTGCGGCATCGACCTTGACCAAGCCCAACCTAGGATGGCTCCAGTAGCGCGTCTTGCCATCCTCTGGTTGCGCCCGGGTGGTCAACACTTGGGAACGCACGTCCTCGCCGCCAGGCGCTGCAAAAGTGATCCCAGAAGCCAGCGTTGCAGCAGCGACCAGGATGGACACAATCATTTTTTTGGACATCGTCTTTCTTTCCTCATCGGTGATTAAAACGTCAGCCCAGCTGACGGCCTCACGCGGCTCGAAGAATCGGTGCACGTCGTGGTGAAGAGGAGTTTGGGATACAGGGACCGACCGGAAGATGAGGTGTGGATGACGTTTCTGAAATAAAGGAAGCCTGCGCATGGGTCGCGCCCACGTCGTCATCAAAATTCCCGAATGACCGAAGATGGACATGAGAGGGGCACAAGACTCGTGACTGCGCCGGCTGACTTGTGATGGGCCCGTGTGACTGTGCGCCTACCGAGGGAGAACATCTGAACGTGCAACTGGATGTACGTCGCAGCCCAGAGCGTTGAAATAGACCTCGTCTCCCGGAGCAATGTTTGTTCCTGTGTGCAACAACGCGAAGTGCCACCGGGTGCGGTTCACTTGCCGCCATTTAATGACCACGATCCGGCCTGCCGGGCTTTTGCTCGCACCCGGACAGCGAACGCCACGTATTTCTGCGGCTTCGTCTGCTGATAGCAGTCTGCTCACTTTTCCGATACGCCAGCCATCGGACCATGCGTACCGGCCCTCGTAGATGGGCGTGCT
>NZ_QAIM01000550.1:0-4176 GCF_003061035.1 Acidovorax sp. HMWF018 | reverse complement strand
GGGCGGTGATCCAGCTCGCGCACGGCCTTGGCATGGAAGTGGTAGCCGAGGGAGTGGAAACGCCGGCCAGTCTCACGCAGTTGCGGCTAGCGGACTGCGACGCAGTGCAGGGCTTCCTGTTCGCCAAGCCGATGCCGGCGGCGGCATTCGCCGCCTTCGTTAAGCGATGGAGGGGTGTCACCATGAACGTCAACGAACCGACCACCAGTTGTTGCGTGTGCTGCAAGGAAATTCCGCTCGATGCTGCCTTCACCCCGGAAGGCGCGGAATACGTCGACACTTTTGTGGACTCGATTGTTATGAACGTTTTCAGGCCCGAGCTAAAGCCGTAGCCGAACCAGTTACTACACCTGCCGCTGGCGGCCCAACGCCGTCAGGTTGAAGCATACCCTATCCTGATGTCAGGAGAAGCCACCCAGCAACGTCAGAATAGAGTTAACTTTTGTGTTTCTTGACACCTGCGGCGAAAGGTCATAGATTTCTTCCTGACACTTTCGTATTTGGAGGTATCTTGCAGGGTCAACGCATCGGCTACGTCCGGGTCAGCAGCTTCGACCAGAACCCGGAGCGGCAACTGGAGCATGTCGAAGTCGGCAGGGTGTTCACCGACAAGGCGTCGGGCAAGGACACCCAGCGGCCCGAGCTTGATTCGCTGCTGGCCTTCGTGCGCGAAGGCGACACCGTGGTGGTTCACAGCATGGATCGCTTGGCGCGCAACCTCGATGACTTGCGCCGCCTCGTACAAAAGCTGACCAAGCGCGGCGTGCGCATCGAGTTCGTCAAGGAAAGCCTGACCTTCACCGGCGAGGATTCACCGATGGCGAACCTGATGCTGTCGGTCATGGGGGCGTTCGCCGAATTCGAGCGGGCCTTGATCCGCGAGCGGCAGAGGGAAGGCATCGCGCTCGCCAGACAGCGCGGAGCCTACCGGGGCCGCAAGAAAGCGCTGTCGCCAGAACAGGTAGCCGAGCTGCGGCAGCGGGCCGCCGCCGGCGAACAAAAAGCGAAGCTGGCACGTGAATTTGGTGTCAGCCGGGAGACCCTGTATCAATACTTGAGATTGGATCAATAAATATGCCTCGTCGTTCCATACTGTCCGCCGCCGAGCGGGAAAGCCTGCTGGCGTTGCCGGACACCAAGGACGACCTAATTCGACATTACACGTTCAGCGATACCGATCTCTCCATTATCCGGCAGCGGCGCGGGCCTGCGAATCGCTTGGGCTTTGCCGTCCAGCTCTGCTACCTGCGCTTTCCCGGAATCTTCCTTGGTGTCGATCAGGCGCCGTCTTTGCCCCTACTGAAACTGGTCGCCGACCAGCTCAAGGTCGGCGTCGAAAGCTGGGACGACTACGGGCAGCGGGAGCAGACCCGGCGCGAGCACCTGGTCGAACTGCAAACGGTGTTCGGCTTCCAGCCGTTCACGATGAGCCACTACCGGCAGGCCGTGCACACGCTGACCGAGCTGGCCATGCAAACCGACAAAGGCATCGTGCTGGCCAGTGCACTGATTGAGCATCTGCGGCGGCAGTCGATCATCCTGCCCGCACTCAACGCCATTGAGCGCGCCAGTGCCGAGGCCATTACCCGCGCCAACCGGCGTATCTACGAAGCGCTGTCCGAACCATTGTCGAACGGGCACAGGCATCGCCTCGACGATTTGCTGAAACGCCGCGACAACGGCAAGACGACCTGGCTGGCCTGGCTGCGCCAGTCGCCCGCCAAACCGAACTCGCGCCACATGCTCGAACACATTGAGCGCCTCAAAGCCTGGTAGGCGCTCGATCTGCCGCCCGGCAGCGAGCGGTTGGTTCACCAGAATCGCTTGCTCAAGATCGCCCGTGAGGGCGGCCAGATGACGCCTGCCGACCTGTCCAAGTTCGAGCCGCAACGGCGCTACGCCACTCTCGTGGCGCTGGCCATCGAGGGCATGGCTACGGTCACCGACGAAATCATCGACCTGCACGACCGCATCCTGGGCAAGCTGTTCAACGCCGCCAAAAACAAACATCAGCAGCAGTTCCAGGCATCCGGCAAGGCTATCAACGCCAAGGTGCGCCTGTACGGGCGCATTGGGCAGGCGCTGATCGACGCCAAGCAGTCGGGCCGCGACCCGTTCGCTGCCATCGAGGCCGTCATGTCCTGGGATGCCTTCGCCGAGAGCGTCACTGAGGCGCAAAAGCTCGCGCAGCCCGATGACTTCGATTTCCTGCACCGTATCGGCGAGAGCTACGCCACCTTGCGCCGCTACGCGCCGGAATTCCTCGACGTGCTCAAGCTGCGAGCCGCGCCCGCCGCCAAGGACGTGCTGGACGCCATCGAGGTGCTGCGCGGCATGAACACCGACAACGCCCGCAAAGTGCCTGCCGATGCCCCGACCGACTTCATCAAGCCGCGCTGGCAGAAGCTGGTGATGACTGACGCGGGTATCGACCGGCGCTACTACGAGCTGTGCGCGCTGTCCGAGCTGAAGAACTCGCTGCGCTCGGGCGACATCTGGGTGCAGGGATCGCGCCAGTTCAAGGACTTCGAGGACTACCTGGTGCCGCCCGCGAAGTTCGCCAGCCTCAAGCAGTCCAGCGCATTGCCGCTGGCCGTGGCCACCGACTGCGACCAGTACCTGCACGACCGCCTGACGCTGCTTGAAGCGCAGCTTGCCACGGTCAACCGCATGGCAGCGGCCAACGACCTGCCGAATGCGATCATCACCGAGTCGGGCCTGAAGATCACGCCGCTGGATGCGGCGGTACCCGACACCGCGCAGGCGCTGATCGACCAGACAGCCATGATCCTGCCACACGTCAAGATCACCGAACTGCTGCTCGAAGTCGATGAGTGGACGGGCTTCACCCGCCACTTCACGCACCTGAAATCGGGCGATCTGGCCAAGGACAAAAATCTGCTGTTGACCACCATCCTGGCCGACGCGATCAACCTGGGCCTGACCAAGATGGCCGAGTCCTGCCCCGGCACGACCTACGCCAAGCTCGCCTGGCTACAAGCCTGGCATACCCGCGACGAAACCTATTCGACAGCGCTGGCCGAGTTGGTGAACGCCCAATTCCGGCATCCCTTCGCCGAACACTGGGGCGACGGCACCACGTCATCGTCGGACGGCCAGAACTTCCGAACCGGGAGCAAGGCCGAGAGTACCGGTCACATCAACCCGAAATATGGCAGCAGCCCTGGGCGAACCTTCTACACCCATATATCCGACCAGTACGCGCCGTTCCACACCAAGGTGGTCAATGTCGGCGTGCGCGACTCGACCTATGTACTTGACGGCCTGCTGTACCACGAGTCCGACCTGCGCATCGAGGAACACTACACCGACACGGCAGGCTTCACCGATCACGTCTTTGCCCTGATGCATCTCCTGGGCTTCCGCTTTGCGCCGCGCATCCGTGACCTGGGCGACACCAAGCTGTTCATCCCCAAGGGGGATACCGCCTATGACGCGCTCAAACCGATGATTAGCAGCGACAGGCTGAACATCAAGGCTATTCGTGCCCACTGGGATGAAATTCTGCGGCTGGCCACCTCGATCAAGCAGGGCACGGTGACAGCCTCGCTGATGCTTCGGAAACTCGGCAGCTATCCGCGCCAGAACGGCTTAGCCGTCGCCCTGCGCGAGCTGGGGCGCATCGAACGCACGCTGTTCATCCTGGACTGGTTGCAAAGCGTGGAGCTGCGCCGCCGCGTCCACGCCGGACTCAACAAGGGCGAAGCGCGCAACGCGCTGGCCCGCGCCGTATTCTTCAATCGGCTGGGCGAAATCCGCGACCGCAGCTTCGAGCAGCAGCGCTACCGGGCCAGCGGCCTCAACCTGGTCACGGCGGCCGTCGTGTTGTGGAACACGGTCTATTTGGAGCGCGCAGCACATGCGTTGCGTGGCAACGGGCATGCTGTCGATGACACGCTATTGCAATACCTGTCGCCGCTCGGCTGGGAGCACATCAACCTGACCGGCGATTACCTCTGGCGCAGCAGCGCAAAGATCGGCGCGGGCAAGTTCAGGCCGCTACGACCGTTGCAACCGGCTTAGCGTGCTTTATTTTCCGTTTTCTGAGATGACCCCAGAAAGGGGTCCCCTCGTTTTCAGTGCAATAACTGGCGGTACGCAAACCCAGCACTGGCGCGGGGGTGGTGTTGGTAGATCGTTGATTCTGTTGGCTTT
>NZ_QAIM01000067.1:5371-10961 GCF_003061035.1 Acidovorax sp. HMWF018 | reverse complement strand
GGCTCGGTGTTCTGTGCGCTGTCGCACAGCCTGACCCAGCTCGTGGCTTCCCGGGTGCTCCAGGGGCTGGGGGGCGCGCTGCTGCTGCCCGTGGGGCGGCTGGTGGTGTTGCGCACCTTTCCGCGCGAGAAGTTCTTGCAGGCCATGAGTTTTGTGGCCATTCCCGGGCTGATCGGCCCGCTGATCGGTCCCACGCTGGGGGGCTGGCTGGTCGAGGTGGCCTCCTGGCACTGGATCTTCCTGATCAACGTGCCGGTGGGCCTGCTGGGCTGTGCCGCCACCATGCGCTACATGCCCGGGGTACCCGCGCCGACGGTGGCGCGGTTTGATTTGGCGGGCTACCTGATGCTCGCCTTTGGCATGGTTGCGCTGTCGCTGGCGCTGGATGGCCTGGCCAGCTTGGGGCTGCGGCAGGCGAGCGTGCTGGTGCTCATGATCTTCGGGCTGGCGAGCCTGGCGGCCTACTGGCTGCACGCGGCGCGGCGGCCCGACCCTTTGTTTTCGCCCCGGCTGTTTTCGGTGGACACCTTGCGCATCGGGCTGCTGGGCAACCTGTTTGCGCGGCTGGGCAGCTCGTGCATGCCGTTCCTCATTCCGTTGCTGCTGCAGGTCACCATGGGCTATTCGCCGCTGCAGGCGGGCATGATGATGCTGCCCGTGGCGGTGGCGGGCATGTCCATGAAGCGGTTCACCACCACGCTGATCACCCGCTTTGGTTACCGCCAGGTGCTGGTGGGCAACACACTGCTGGTGGGGGTGACCATGGCCAGCTTTGGGCTGGCGGCACCCTCGCAGCCGCTGTGGGTGCATGTGGTGCAGCTGGCGGTGTTTGGTGCGGTGAACTCGCTGCAGTTCACGGCCATGAACACCGTGACCCTAAAGGACCTGGGACACGACATGGCCAGCAGCGGCAACAGCCTGCTGTCCATGGTGCAAATGGTGGCCATGGGGATGGGGGTGGCTGCGGCGGGGGCGGTGCTGGCGGCGTTCACCGATTTCTTCCAGCCCACCGGCACGACACAGACCCTGCAAGCCTTTCAGGCCACGTTTGCCTGCATGGGGCTGATCACGGTGGCTTCAGCCGGTATCTTCTGGCAACTGTCGCCGCAAGACCGTTCCGGCACCCAGGCAGGCGCCTCGGTCGATGCCGGGGACCACGGCTGATCGCCCTGCCCAGGGCTGTGTAGACCGGGCGGTTCAGGCGGGGTACACCGCGCCCAGCACGCGGGTACCGGCCGCACCGGTCACGCTGGGCAGGTTGCCTGGCGCCCCCTGCAGTGCCTGGCGCGCCAGCCAGGCAAACGCGGCGGCCTCCACCTGCAGGGCGGGCAGGCCCAGCGCATCGGTGGCCACCACCTGCAAGGACGGGCAGGCAGCCTGCAGCCGCTGCATGAGCTGGCCATTGAGCGCACCACCACCGCATACGGCCAGGGTTTTGCTATTGTTTAGATAGCTGTTGGCGCATATGGCACTAGCGCTTGCGGTGAATTCGGTCAATGTGGCCTGTACATCGGCCGCTGCGGCCTGCGCAAAGGGCTGCAGGTGCGTTGCCAGCCAGGCGGGGTTGAACAGGTCGCGGCCCGTGCTTTTTGGGGGGGGCTTGTGCAGATACGGCTCCTGCAGCAACGCCGCCAGCAGGTCCGGCAGTACTTGGCCCGTGGCGGCCCAGGCGCCATCCTTGTCAAATAGCTGGCCCGTGTGCTGCTGGCACCAGTGGTCCATGAGGGCGTTGCCCGGGCCGCAGTCGAAGCCCAGCACGCTGCCATCTGCCCCCAGCACGCTGAGGTTGGAGATGCCGCCAATGTTCAGCACCAGCACCGTCTCGTCCGGCCGGCCGAACACGCCCTGGTGGAAGGCGGGCACCAGCGGCGCACCTTGGCCGCCCGCGGCCACGTCGCGGCTGCGCAGGTCGGCCACCACGGTGATGCCCGTCAGTTCGGCCAGCAGGGCGGGGTTGCCCAGTTGCAGGGTGTAGCCTGTGCCGTCAAATTCCTGGGGGCGGTGCCGCACCGTCTGCCCGTGGGCACCTATTGCACGGATGGCGCTCGCCGGGTGGCCGCTGCGCAGCAGCAGCGTGTGCACCACCTCGGCGTAGGCACGCGACAGGGCGTTGCCCGCCAGCGCGGCGCGGTGCAGTTCGTTGTCGCCGGGGGTATTGAGAGCCAGCAGCTCGGCGCGCAGTGCGGGGGCAAAGGCGGCGCTGGCGTGGTGTGTGACCTGCAGGCGCGGTCCCGAGAAATCAGCCAGCACCCCGTCGATCCCGTCGAGCGAGGTGCCCGACATCAGGCCGATGTACAGATCGGACATGGCCTGACGGGTGGTATCTGGAGGTACGGGGGGGCGATCAGTCTGCGCTGGCCTGCTCGATGAGCGCAGCGGCGTTCAGCTGGACACGCATGTTGGCCGCGAGGCGGTCAAACGCAGGGCGTGCGGCTGCAGACACCGGTGCTGCGGCTTCGCTCTGGGCGACGATGGTCATCGGGTCCTGGTGCACGCCGTTGACGCGGAACTCGAAGTGCAGGTGCGGACCGGTGGCCCAGCCCGTGGCGCCCACGGCACCCAGCGTCTGGCCTTGTTCGACCGACTGGCCCTGGCGCACGTCAATGCGGCTCAAGTGGGCATACACCGTGACGTGTTGGTTGCGGTGCTTGATGAACACCACGTTGCCGTAGCCGTTCTGCACACCCGCAAACTCCACCACGCCATCGCCCACGGTGCGCACGGCGGTGCCTGTGGGGGCCGCAAAGTCGGTGCCCAGGTGGGCGCGCCAGGTTTGCAGGATGGGGTGCAGGCGCATCTTGAAGCCGCTGGTCACGCGCGAGAACTCCACGGGCGAGGTCAGGTAGGCGCGGCGCATGCTTTCGCCGTCCAGCGTGTAGTACGCGCCCTTGGTGGCGTTGGGTTCCTGGAACCAGACGGCCTGGTGGGTCTTGCCGTTGTTGACGAACTCGGCGCTCAGCACGCGGCCGCTGGACAGGGGCTCGCCATCGGCTTCCAGGGTTTCGTACACCACCGAGAAGCGGTCGCCCTTGCGCAACGAGCGGCGGAAGTCGATATTGCCCGAGAACAGTTCGGCCACTTGCACGGCCACGGCGTCGGGGATGTTGGACGCGTCGGTGGCGGCAAACAGCGAGCTATTGATGATGCCGCCCGCCAGGCGGCTGTTGGTCGTCATCTTGGCGGTTTCGATGCGGGTCGCAAACTTGTTGTCGCCCGTGCGCTCGACGATCAGGCGGCGGAAGTTGCCGCTGTCGTCCGGCACCCAGCGCACCGTCAGGCGGATCAGGCGGTGGTCGTCGGTGGTCTCTGCCGACACGATGCGGCCGGTGCGGCCCAGCACGTTCTGGCGCACCGGCGTGTCGCTGCGCATGAAGGCGGCGGCGGCCGGGTCGGCCACGCCCATGCGCTGCAGCAGCGACTCGGGGGTGTCGCTGCTGCGCACCTGTTCGGAGCGGAACAGCGAAAAACTGGGCGCATCCAGCTGGCCGAGCACCATATTCTCGGCCAGCGATTCGACCGGGTAGTTCACCATGCGCACCGGCAGCTCGGCCGGGTCGGGTGCGAAGGAGGCCACGGCAAATGCGCCGCCGCCACCCGTCAGCAAAATGGCTGCGACGGCGGCGGTGATGCGTTTGGGATGTTGTTGGATCGTGCGGGACAGCCGGTCAAGCAAAGCGATGCTGGCGGTGCGGACCGTAGTGAGGCCGTGAATCAAAGGTCTATCCCCAGGGTGATTGCGGATCCGTGGCACACCCCCGGTGTGAATGCGGGGCGGGGCCAGGAGCACAGACTGTCAGGCTGCAGCCATTCGACAGGTTGATGAAAAACAGGTCGAAACGGCGGGCCCACTAGAATCCGCCTCTGCAATGTGGGCTGAAGTATAGCGGTGCATGCTGTCTAGACATCCCAAAAAACCCTTATGAATCAATCTGCTGTTACAACAACCCCGGTCTCTGATGGTGTAAGACAAGCCCTCGAAATCTCGCTGCGCGGCGTGCAAGAGCTGCTGCCACAGGACGAATGGGTCAAGAAGCTGGCGCGTTCGGAGGCCACCGGCCAGCCGCTGCGCATCAAACTGGGTCTGGACCCCACGGCCCCCGACATCCACATCGGCCACACGGTGGTGCTGAACAAGATGCGGCAACTGCAAGATCTGGGCCACCAGGTCATCTTCCTGATCGGCGACTTCACCAGCCTGATTGGCGACCCCTCGGGCCGCAACAGCACCCGCCCGCCGCTCACGCCCGAGCAGATCAAGGTGAATGCCGAGACCTACTACAAGCAGGCCAGCCTGGTGCTGGACCCGGCCCGCACCGAGATCCGCTACAACAGCGAATGGAGCGAACCCCTGGGCGCCACCGGGATGATCCAGCTGGCCGCCAAGTACACCGTGGCGCGCATGATGGAGCGCGACGACTTCCACAAACGCTTCACCACCGGCCAGTCCATTTCGGTGCATGAGTTCCTGTACCCGCTGATGCAGGGCTACGACTCGGTAGCCTTGAAGAGCGACCTGGAGCTGGGTGGCACCGACCAGAAGTTCAACCTGCTCATGGGCCGCCACCTGCAGCAGGAGTATGGCCAGGAGCCGCAGTGTGTGCTCACCATGCCGCTGCTGGTGGGTCTGGACGGCGTGGACAAGATGTCCAAGTCCAAGAACAACTACATCGGCATTGCCGAGGACGCCAATACCATGTTTGCCAAGGTGCTGTCGATCAGTGACACCCTGATGTGGGACTGGTACACGCTGCTGTCGTTCAAGAGCCTGGCCGACATCGCCGCGCTCAAGGCCGAGGTGGCGGGCGGGCGCAACCCCAAGGACGCCAAGGTGATGCTGGCCAAGGAGATCACCACGCGCTTCCATAGCGCGGCTGCGGCCGATGCCGCGGAGCAGGATTTCATCAACCGCAGCAAGGGCGGCGTGCCGGACGAGATCCCCGAGGTGAGCGTGTCTGGCGCGCCGCTGGGCATCGGTGCGCTGCTCAAGCAGGCCAACCTGGCCCCCTCGACCAGCGAGGCCAACCGCCTGATCGACGGCGGCGGCGTGCGCGTGGAAGGCAGCGTGGTCAGTGACAAGGGCCTGAAGCTGGACGCCGGCACCTACGTGGTGCAGGTGGGCAAGCGCAAGTTTGCACGGGTGACTTTGGCCTGATTTGGGGTCAAAACAGCCGCAAGCGATAGAAGAATAAGCGCTGATAGCTATCAAAATGAAAGCGCTGAGGCCGCAGGGCCCAGCGCTTTTTTCATGACCCGTCCAGGTTGTCGTTCAGGTCCGGATCGGGCACATCGCCAATTGCCTGGCGGGTGGCCTCGGCCTGCACCTGCAACCAGGCGCAGAAGGCCTTGATCTCCGGCCGTTGCGCGCTGCGCGGCCCCACCATGAGCCAGTAGGCCAGGGGCGAGTCGATGCGGTGGCCGGGCAGCACCTCCACCAGGTCGCCCGAGGCCAGGGCATCGGCAATCAGTGGCATGCGCGCCAGGGCCAGGCCCTGGCCGGCCAGCGCGGCCTGCACGATCTGGTGGGCGTAGTTGAAGTACAGCCAGCGCTGGGGCTGGAGCTTGGTCAGGTCGCGGGTGTCGAACCAGCGGC
>NZ_QAIM01000067.1:2276-5344 GCF_003061035.1 Acidovorax sp. HMWF018 | reverse complement strand
CCGCCTCGATCAGGGTGAACTGCGCCACATCGGCGGGGGTGCGCAGCGGCTTGCCGCTCTTGAGCAGCCAGGGGCTTGCCACCACGGCCAGTTGCTCGCCAAACAGGCGGATGCCGCCCTGCGTGGCTCCGGCGGGCATGGCGTAGCGCAGGGCCAGGTCCACGTCCGAGGTTTCCAGGTCCACCTGCACGTCGCTCGCATCAATGCGGATGTCGATGCCCGGGTTGTCGCGCTGGAACTCCTCCATGCGCGGGATCAGCCACATCGATGCAAAGCTGGCCCAGGTGGTGATGGCCACGCTGCGGCGCCCCGCCGTTTGGCGCACCAGGCGCACGGCGGCGTCCATGCGCTCCAGCGCCGGGCCCACGGCGCGCTGCAACTGTGCGCCCGCGCTGGTCAGCTCCACGGCACGCGTGTGGCGCAGGAACAGGGGCACGCCCACCTCTTCTTCCAGCGCCTGGATCTGGCGGCTCACGGCCGACTGGGTGAGGGCCAGCTCGTCGGCGGCCGCGCGAAAGTTCAGGTGTTTGGCTACGGTCAGAAAGGCGCGCCAGTGCCCTGTGGCCACGGGCCGGGTGCGCAAGACGGCGGGAGAGTATTCGGCAGAGGCCATGGCAGTGATCCTGAGTGCGATTCATGCGTTGACGGAATGAATAGCGTACCTTGTTTTCATTGGACTGTGTGCGGTGTAAAGCGCACTATCCAGTCTCCTCAACACGTTTTACCGAAGCCAAGGAGCCTGTCATGTCCCCCCGCAACGTTCTGGAATCGCAACAATCCGTCCATGCCGCCACGGCTGGCCGTCGCGCGGCCGGTTGCTGGAAACTGGCCACAGGCCAGGCCTTGTCATTGCACCCCGACACCCATGGCGTGCTGCAGATCGCCCAGGGGCAGGCGTGGGTCACCTTGCGTGGCGTTCTGGCGGACATGCCGGGCGCCGCTGTGGACCACGTGCTGCTGCCCGGCCAACAGCTGACGGTTGCGCCGGGGCAGCATGTGGTGATGGAAGCCTGGACCGGGTCCGGCTGCGCGGAGCCGGTGGCTTTCCGCTGGGACGTCGTGGCGGCCCCCGCTCTGGCGCAGCCCGCCAGCACGGCCGCCAGGGATTGGGAATGTGGCGTCGTGCAGCCGCTGCGCGATCTGGGGCAGGCGCTAGGGCAGGGTGGACGCGCCTTGGGCACGGCGCTGGCGGGTGTGGCGGGCGCGGGCGGCCGGTTTGCCGTCGGCTTCGCCCGGTTTGCTCTGCTTCGGATAGCAGCGCCGCTACAGCGCAGGCCGGCGTGAACAGCTCATGCAGGAAAAGCATCAATCGGTGCCGTGCTTTTCATTGGACGTTGTTCTGCAACCGGCGCACCATACGGTCATATTAGGGTTAACCCGGAGAAAACCATGACAACCTCTCACGCTCTTCATCTGTTTGCATCTTCCCGCGCCACGGGCGCTGCCGCCGGTGAGGCGGGACATGTGGCCGCAGGCGCCGCCGTCACCCTGGCCCCCAAGGCCGCGATGACCCTGCGCATTGCCGAAGGCCAGGCCTGGGTCACGCTGGGCCAGGGCCTGGGCGATGGCAGCGACGTGTTTCTGTGCGCCGGTCAGTCGCTGCCTGTGGCGGCAGGCCAGGCGGTGGTGGTCGAACCCCTGAACGGTCGCCGCCTGCAATACCGCTGGGTGCGTGGCGATGCCGCCGATGCGCGCCCTGCCACGTGGTGGCGCCGTGCGTCGGTGGGCAATGGGGCGCCCGCCTGGGGCGACGCCTGCTGCGCCTGACGTGATCCCAGGGGCGTCTTGCTCCGGGTGATGTGACTTGTTAAGAACGGCCAGTGCTTGTGACGCAAGCGCTGGCCGTTCTTTTTTACTTCGAGGGGCTGGTGGATGTGTTGTCCAGCCAGTCCGTCAGCTGCGTCTGCAGCGTCGCCATCAGCTCATTCGACAACGCGGGTTGCGCCGCTGCCGTGGCGCGGGCCAGCACCATCCCCCCCACCATGGTGGCCAGCACATGGATCGCGCGGGCGCGGTCTTGTGGCGATGGGGTGCCGCCGCCGCCGGCATCGGCAGCGCTGTCAGCCAGCAGCTGGGCAAACCGCTGGATGTTGCGCTCGATGCCCTGGGCAAACACTTCAGACAAGCCGCCGCCCGCCCGCGCGGCGTCCACCGCCAATGCGGCCACGGGGCAGCCTGAGCCCGGCGCGTCGCGGTGTTCAGGTGAGAGGTAGCGCTGGATGCGGTCGCCCACCGTGGCGTGGGGCCGCTCGCCGTCCAGCACGGGGATGGACCAGTCGAACGCCTTGGTGCACGCCTCCTGCACCAGCACATCCTTGGACGCGAAATGCCGGTACAGCCCGCCATGCGTCAGCCCGGCATCGCGCGTGATGTCGGCCACCCCTACACCGGTCAGCCCCCGCTCGCGGTACAGGCGGGCCGCCGCGTCCAGGATGCCCTGCCGGTTCTCTGCGGCCTGTGCTTTGGAAACCTTCATGGAAGCCTCTTATTGATTGCGGTCGTACGCAAAAATGGGTTTGCGGTTTATGATGACGGTTGCAATCATAAAGGTGCAGAGCCTCTGTGCCCCAACTGTCTGACGAGGTGAATCCATGAAAAATGCGAGTGGTATGTGCAGCAACGAGGGGGTGGCCTGATGCGCCGCGTGGTGGTCACGGGCATGGGCCTGGTGTCGCCGCTGGGCTGCGGTGTAGAACTGGCGTGGCAGCGCTTGCTGGCTGGGCGCTCCGGCCTCTCGCGCTTGCCGGACGCGGTGACAGAAGGCATTGCCGCCAAGGTTGCCGGGCAGGTTCCCGGCATAGCGCAAGACCCCGAGGGCGGCTGGGATGTGGACGCCATCGTCTCGTCCAAAGACCAGCGCAAGATGGACCGCTTCATCCCCTTTGCGCTGGGCGCCGCGCAGCAGGCGCTGGCGCAGGCGGGCTGGCCGCCTGCCGACGAGCGGGCGCGTGAGCGCACGGCCACGGTGATCGCCTCGGGCATCGGCGGCTTTGGTGCGATTGCCGAGGCCGTGCGCACCACCGACACGCGCGGGCCGCAGCGGCTGTCGCCGTTCACGGTGCCGTCAT
>NZ_QAIM01000067.1:0-2247 GCF_003061035.1 Acidovorax sp. HMWF018 | reverse complement strand
CGATTGGCGATGCCGCACGCCTGATCCGCAGCGGCGAGGCCGATGTGGCCGTGTGCGGCGGCAGCGAGGCCGCTATCGACCGTGTGAGCCTGGGCGGTTTTGCGGCGGCCAAGGCCTTGGGTACGGCGTTCAACGACACGCCTGATCAGGCATCGCGCCCGTTCGATGCGCAGCGCGACGGCTTTGTGATGGGCGAGGGCGCAGGCATGCTGGTGATCGAGGCGCTGGACCATGCCCTGGCGCGCGGCGCAGAGCCGTTGGCCGAGCTGGTGGGCTACGGCACGTCGGCCGACGCGTACCACATCACCTCCGGCCCCGAAGACGGTGACGGCGCCGCGCGCAGCATGTGGGCCGCGCTGGCGCAGGCAGGGCTCAAGACCCAGGACGTGCGGCATCTGAACGCACACGCTACGTCCACCGGGGTGGGTGACCGGGGCGAGCTGGCCGCCATTCGCAGGGTGTTCGGCGCGGGCGCGCAGGTGGCCATCAGTTCGACCAAGTCGGCCACCGGGCACCTGCTGGGGGCGGCGGGCGCCGTGGCCGCCATCTTTACCACCCTGGCGCTGCGCGACCAGGTGGTGCCCGGCACGCTGAACCTGCACACGCCCGATGCGCTGGCCGAGGGGCTGGACCTGGTGGCCCTGCAGCCCCGGCCCATGGCGCTCACGCATGCCATGCTCAACGGGTTTGGTTTTGGCGGCGTGAATGCCACGCTGATCCTGCGGCGCTGGTTGCCCACGGCTTGAGGCTGGCCACGCGGGCCCAGGCACCGCAAGGTGTGCAAAAGGCGCCGAGCAGCGTTCAGATCACGAGTTCTCCGCGCATGGCTTCAAACGCGGCCAGTGCCGCTTCACCATCGAGCCGCTCCATGCGGGCCAGTGCATCGGCGTCTTCCACCGTGCTGAACGCCAGGCTGAACTGCTGAAACCGCCGCCCCGCCAACGGGCCGTTGTGCACCACCTCCACGTTCACATGGCGCGGGTCGTTGCGGATGCGTTCGATGAGCTTGAGCACAGCCTTTTGCGGGCCTTCGAGCTGCTGGCAAAAGCGCTGGCCGTCAAAGATCAGCAGGCCCGTCACGTCCAGCTCGGCGTTGACCTGGCGCGCCTTCGCGGCAATCTCTGCCACGACGGCGGTCGGCTGGTCGGGCGCCAGCGTGCTGACGTAGAGAACTTCGTAGAGGGCGGAGCTGATTTTCATAAGTAGCGCCCAATGTAGAAGGCCCGGCTGCGCGGTGCAATGTCAAAAGACATAGGCGCGGCAGGCGTTGCGGGACTGCTGCACAGCTTCGCGGTCACCGCCCGGGTCCCTAGAATGGCGCCACCATGAACGTCTCCCTGCCGCCCCATGCGTGTCCTCCCGCCTGCCAGCAATGCCGCTTGCGCAAAACGGGGGCCTTCACGGCCGTGAAGCCGGAGGTGCTGGATTTCATCGAAGGCTTTCGCACCGACAGCCTTGCCGTGGAAGCGGGCGGTGCGCTGGTGCGCGAGAACCAGACCAACGCCAAGCTGTTCACGCTGTACTCGGGCTGGGCGTTTCGCTACAAGACGCTGAGCGACGGGCGCCGACAGATCCTCAACTTCCTGCTGCCCGGTGACCTGGTAGGCCTGCAGCAGGAGTTTGGCGATGTGTCGGCCCACGGTATCGAGGCGCTGACCGACTGCTCGCTGTGCGTGTTCCAGAACGACAGCCTGTGGGCGCTGTTTCGCGAGCACCCGCGCCTGGGCTACGACATCACCTGGCTGTCGGCGCACGAAGAGGGCCATGTGGACGACAACCTGCTCACCGCCGGCCGCCGCAACGCCACCGAGCGTGTGGCCATGCTGCTGATGCACTTGTACCGCCGGCTCGACCGTATCGGGCTGGTGGAAGATGGCTCGGTGGCGTTCCCGCTCAACCAGCAGCACATTGCCGACGCACTCGGGCTGTCGCTGGTGCACACCAACAAGACGCTGCGGCGCCTGTCCATGCTGGGCCTGCACGAGCTCAAAAACGGGCGGCTGCGCCTGCTCAACACCCGCGCGCTGGCACGCATTGCCGAGTACTACGACACCCCGCCACGCTTGATGCCGCTGCTGTAGCGCCGTCGTTGCGGCAGGTTTGGGGTTCAACAGGCCGCAAGCGCTAGTCAATCATATGCAGTTAGATATGGATTGGATAGCGTGTTGTGCCCCGTGGGCTGCAGCCGATAATCCACGCAACGCCCGCGCGTCGGGCTTGTGCTGCGCAACCCCCATTCCATTTTCA
>NZ_QAIM01000549.1:0-3745 GCF_003061035.1 Acidovorax sp. HMWF018 | reverse complement strand
TAATATGCCAATGTTATCAATTTAATTGTGTTTTTGCTACAAATTGATCATTTGCGTGTTTCTGGCCGAGTCCGGGTGGCCGCCATGCCGCGCCACCCTCCTACAAAGCGCCAAAGACAAAGGGCCCTCGGAAGGGCCCTGTGTGTGCATTTGAAAACTTCCCCTCGGCAGACGCTGTGTGGCCTGCACCGGAAGTTCAGCTACCGGTCATATCCGGCCCATCAGCAGCAGGATCACCAGGATCAGCACCACCAGGCCAATCCCGCCGCTGGGCCCGTAGCCCCATGAGCGGCTGTGGCCCCAGGTGGGCAGGGCGCCGACCAGGATGAGGATCAGAACGATCAGAAGAATCAGCGAGAGCGACATGGCAGTTCCTTGTTGGAGTGGTTTGCGGTGAGTGCATTGTTGGGTGCACCCCGCTAGCTGCCCGCAGGTGCCGCGCCCGCCGCTGGGTCAGGGATTTCCGACACCCGCTGTGGGATGCCCGGGTTGTGCCCGGACGAGACCCCGCAGATTCATGTCAAAAATGATAGCTGCAGGCGCATATTTGACTGGCGCTTGCAGCTGTTTTCTCTCCAAACCTGTGCCGAAGCCTCTCAGTGGGCCCCCGCCGCGTCTGCCGCGCCCGCGCCACCGGTGCGCGCAGGGCGCTTGGTCAGCCAGATCAGCCCGATGAGCAGCAAGAACAACCCGGCCGAGCCCAAAAAGATGTCGTTGGCCGCGCGGGTGAACGCCTGCTGGTCGATCAGCCGGTTGATCTGCGCCAGCGCCTGCATCTGCGTGAGGCCTGAGGCCACAAGGCCATCCAGCGTCTGCGCGAACACCCCCTGGCCTTGCACCAGCCCTTCGGTCAGGTGCGCGTGGTGCATGGCGGCGCGGCTCTCCCACAGCGTGGTGGCAATCGACGTACCCATGGCACCGGCGGTGATGCGCACAAAGTTCGACAAACCTGCTGCCGCCGGGATGCGGTCTGGCGACACACCCGCCAGCGTCAGCGTGGTGAGCGGGATGAAGAAGAACGCCATGGCAGCGCCCTGCAACAGCGTGGGGATCAGGATGTGGATGAAGTCGGTCTGCACCGTGAACTGCGAACGCATCCACAGCACCGTGCTGAACACAATGAACGCACCCGTGGCCATGCGGCGCGGGTCCCACTGGCCGACCTTTTTGCCCACCAGCGGCGTGAGCAGGATGGCGAACACGCCCACCGGCGCCAGCGCCATGCCGGCCGAGGTGGCCGTGTAGCCCATCCACTGCTGCAGCCACAGCGGCAGCAGCACCACGTTGCCGAAGAACAGCGCATAGGCCACCGACAGCGCCAGCGCACCAAAGGTGAAGTTGCGGCCCTTGAAGAGCTTCAGGTCCACCACCGGGTGCTTCTCGGTCAGCTCCCACACCAGGAAGACAGCAAACGCCACCACGGCGACCACGGCCATGGTGATGATCTCGCCCGAGGCAAACCAGTCCAGCTCCTTGCCCTTGTCGAGCATGAGCTGCAGCGCGCCGACCCACAGCACCAGCAGGCTGAGGCCCACGGTGTCAATCGGCAGCTTGCGGATGGGGGTCTCGCGCTTGCGGTAGATGCCCCAGGTCAGCATCCCGGCCAGCAGGCCCACGGGCACATTGATGTAGAAGATCCACGGCCAGGAGATGTTGTCGGTGATCCACCCGCCCAGGAGCGGCCCCACCACCGGCGCGACCAGCGTGGTCACGCCCCACAGCGCCAGCGCCGTGCCGGCCAAGGCACGCGGGTAGCTCGCCAGCAGCAGCGTTTGCGACAGCGGAATCATCGGCCCGGCCACCAGGCCCTGCAGCACGCGGAAGAAGACCAGCATCTCCAGCGACGACGCAAAGCCGCACAGCCAGGAGGTCAGCACGAACAGCAGCACGCTCATGGTGAACAGGCGCACCGCGCCAAAGCGCTGCGTGAGCCAGCCGGTGAGCGGCACCGAGATCGCATTGGCCACACCAAAGCTGGTGATGACCCAGGTGCCCTGGCCGGGGCTCACGCCCAGGTCGCCGGCAATGGCCGGGATGGAAACGTTGGCGATGGACGAGTCCAGCACGTTCATGAACGTGGCCAGCGACAGCGACAGTGTGCCCAGCAACAGGGCGGTGCCCTGCAGCGGCGGATAGGCAGCAGGCGGCCCGGGGGGGGCTGCTGGTGGCGACACCGCAGCAGGCGCCGCCGGAGCGGGGGCCTGGCCTGCGGTGTCTGCAGTGGGGTTGGCGGCAGTCATGCTCGGTCAATCCCGCTTACTGCACCACCGGGGATTGCACGGCGGGCTGCGCCGGGGCCGATGCATGCTTTTGCGCCTGTACTGCGGGCTGGCTGCTCACCTTGGGCGACGCCACTGCCACGGCGGCCTTGCCATTGCGGCCCAGGTTGGCGGCGATGATGTGCGCCACTTCGTCGTCGGCGGCCTTGAACTGCTCGTCGAACACAGCGGTGGCGGCTACGGGCGTGGTGCGCTGGGTGTCGGCCAGCGTCTTGCCGCTCTGGTCGGCGGTGTCCACCTTGACTTCCATCGACAGGCCCACGCGCAGCGGGTGCTCTGCCACTTCCTTGGGGTCGAGCGCAATGCGCACTGGCACGCGCTGCACCACCTTGATCCAGTTGCCCGTGGCGTTCTGTGCGGGCAGCAGCGCAAAGGCAGCACCAGTACCTGCGCCCAGCCCGGTCACCGTGCCGTGGTACGTGACCTTGGTGCCGTACACGTCGGCTTCCAGTTCGGCGTTCTGGCCGATGCGCAGGGTCTTGAGCTGGCTTTCCTTGAAGTTCGCGTCCACCCACAGGTCGTTCAGCGGCACCAGCGTCATCAGCGGGGCGCCGGCCTGCACACGCTGGCCCACTTGCACGCCGCGCTTGGCCACGTGGCCGTCCAGCGGGGCGACCAGCTGGGCACGCTGCACGGCCAGGTAGGCCTCGCGCACGCGGGCCGAGGCGCGCTGCACATTGGGGTGCTGCTCGACCGAGGTGCCTTCTGTCTGTGTCTGGCTGGCGGCCAGTTGTTCTTGTGCGGCCAGCACGGCCGACTGGGCGGCGGCCACGGTGCTCTTGGCGGCGGCCAGCTGCGCGGTGGCGTGCTGGAACTCTTCCTTGCCCACGGCACCGCTGGCCATCAGCGGGGTGCGGCGGTTCACGTCGTCCTGGGCGCGGGCAGCATCGGCCTGGGCACGGGCCAGGTCGGCGCTGCGCAGGCTGACCTGGGCCTTGAGCGTGGAGTTGTTGGCATACAGGGTGCGCACTTCGCGCACCGTCTGGGCGAGCTGGGCCTCGGCCTGCTCCAGCGCCACGCGGGCGTCAGCGGGGTCGAGCTTGACCAGCAACTGGCCGGCCTTCACATAGTCGGTGTCGTCAGCGCCGATGGACACCACCGTGCCGCCGATCTGCGGCGTGATCTGCACCACGTTGCCTGCCACGTAGGCGTTGTCGGTGGTCTCGACATGGCGGCCATTGGCCCAGTGCCAGCCACCCCAGCCGATGGCCACCAGCGCGACGGCTGCGGCGATGAGGGTGAGGCCGCGGCGGCGGGCGGTGTTGGCTTCGTTGGCGGTGAGGGGTTCGCTGTTGGCGGTCATGGCTGTGGTCTTTCAGGAATGTGTTGTTATGTGTTTTTGAATGAGTGCGGTCCGGTCCGGTGCGGTGGAGGGCAAGCCAGGATACGGCCAGTTTTAGCTCATAAGCGTTTGGGCTATTAAGAATTCATTTTTTATGCCAGATGTTGCCGCGCGTGGCAATTGG
>NZ_QAIM01000548.1:0-7848 GCF_003061035.1 Acidovorax sp. HMWF018 | reverse complement strand
AGATAGGTGATCTCGGTCACGTTGCCTTCCGCCTTGCCCGCATTCCACCAGCCCGGATTGGCAGCGAACACAATCTTCTGGTCGGGCACCCATTCCTTGAGCACGTACGGTCCTGTCCCCATGGCGTTGCGGTGCGAATAGGTCTCGTCCTTGGCCTTGATGTCCTTGGGCTCCACCGCGTTGTTCTTCTCGGCCCAGGCCTTGCTCATCACGCGCAGCTCGGTCAGCTGGTTGAGCAGCACCGGGTTGGGGTTCTTCAGAAAGATGTCGATGGTCTCGCCATCCACCTTGGCAATGCGGTCCATGCCCTGGGTGTAGATGGCGTAGGTGGAGGTCTTGCTCATCGCACGCTGCAGCGAATACACGACGTCGTCCGCCGTCATGGCAGAGCCGTCACTGAACTTCACGCCCTGGCGCAGCTTGAAGCGCATCTGCGTGGGGCTGACCTGCTGCCACGACGTGGCCAGCAGCGGCTCCACCCTGAGCGTGCGGCTGTTGAACATGACCAGCGACTCGTACACCGCCGCATGGATGCCGTTGCCCAGAGCGCTGTTCTGCGAATGGATGTCCATGGTCTGGATGTCGCTGGAGCCGGACCACTTGAAGGGTTTGGCCCAGGCATAGTTGGGCAGCAGGCAGGGGAGCAGTGCCACAGCGGCGATGGACACGGCTGGCAGGTATCTAGATAAAAGCGGGGAAGACAGCAGCTGCACAGATAACTCCTCGTGAATGAAAGGCAACACTTTGCAGCACATGAATGGGTCTGGAGACCATGGAAATCCCGGTAGGACACGTTGCTCAGCACCACAATCCAGTGCCCAACGATCTGCCCTATGAGCCGCACCTCCATCCGAACCGTGATCCTTTCTTCCCTGGCGGGTGTAGCCTTCGCCGCCCTGTGTGGCCTGCTCATCACCATCGGCTACATGTTTTCTATGGAGGATTTCGTGGCGCAGCCCAGATCTCCTGTTTACTACGCGGGCATATCGCGATTGATTCGAAGCCTGGGAGTACCGGAGGGTGCAGAGGATCAGGAATACTTCGGATCGGTGGGCGATGGCAACAAGCCGCCGCAATCGCAGCTTGGCTTCACCACGGCAGCTGGCGCAGGCGAGCGGGTCTGGAATGCCTTGGATGCTCAACTCTTGGGCCAGGGGCTGCAGCACTCCACAGCATCCCATGACGGCACGGACCCCACACCCGCATACAGCACCAACCTGAGTACGGTGGTGCCTACCCTCCGTGAAGTGCAATACCGGTCGGCACGAGGAGACTTGGTTGTATTGGGTATGCATGCACTGCCTAAGAACAACGGCCAGGCGACAGTGCGTTTCTCAATCACCCATTTCGACTGAAGCGCAGCCTGCCCTTGTTCAGAGCGCCGTCAAGGTCTGAGCAACGGGTACCGCGCCGCCGCCGCATCCGTCCCCACCTGCAGCAGGTTGATCACCCCCAATACATCGTCTACCAGCCACACAGCCTTCTCCAGCGCATCAGACTGCGCTTGCGACTGCACGCAGCCCTTGAGCGTCACCAGCCGCCGCTCGCCCAGCACCCACACGCTGGTGTCGTCAAAGCGGCCGTCCTGCTGGATGTAGCGCTGCACGCGCGGGATGATCTCGGCGTCGTACAGGTAGGAGTTGGGCAGGCGACAGCGCCCCACGCGGTGGCAGCTGCCGCCATGCTGAGAGCGCACATGCGCCAGTTCGCGCACCTCGGCCTCGGTGTACAGAGGCCCTTCGGGCACGGGGCATTGCGGGATGGCTTGGGTGACCTGGACGAAGGGGTCGTTGAAGGCGTTGGTGCGCGGCGCGGCGCCCGGAGAGACCTGGGCAGCGGCTGATGCGGCCACGAGGCCCAAAACCGGGCCGTAGAGCACGACAAAAAGCGACCGATACGACGGATACAAGTGCATGGATGAGTCCCTGGCTGCGGATCTGGGCCGCAGGCGACCGCCATCGTACGGGCGTGGTTTTCTGCCGTAAAGACAGCCGACCTTGCGCAGAACGCGGCGCAGTCCTGCAGACGGCGCAACCGATGGCGGGATGATGGGCAGGGACGCGCATTGAGCGGCACGGCCCAACAGGTCAATATGCTTCATTATTGATAGCAAATGAGACATGCAATACCGGCGCTTGTGGCAGATTGGACGTCAAAAGTGCCTGCAACACCCCACCGGGCAAACCCGGGCAGCTCCACCGGCTTTGCCTTGCCGCCTACGATGCCACACGCATGTCCTGCAACGAATTGATCGTCCACCGCCCCGAAGGCCTGTACTGCCCGCCTGGCGACTTCTACATCGACCCCTGGCGGCCGGTGGAGCGGGCCGTGATCACGCATGCCCACTCAGACCACGCACGCATGGGCTCGGCCCACTACCTGGCGCACCACGACAGCGCGGGCACGCTGCGCAACCGGCTGGGGGCGGACATCGCGCTGCAGACGCTGGCCTACGGCGAGGTCATCAACCACCATGGCGTGCGCGTTTCGCTGCACCCGGCCGGGCATGTGCTGGGGTCGGCCCAGGTGCGCGTCGAACAAGGCGGCCAGGTGTGGGTGGCCTCGGGCGACTACAAGCTGGAAGACGATGGCACCTGCCCGCCCTTCGAGCCGGTGCGCTGCCACACCTTCATCACCGAGTCCACCTTTGGCCTGCCGATCTACCGCTGGCCGTCGCAGCCCACGCTGTTTGCCGACATCAATGCCTGGTGGGCTGCCAATGCAGCGGCGGGCGAGGCCAGCGTGCTGTATGCCTACGCCTTCGGCAAGGCGCAGCGGCTGCTGCATGGGGTGGACGCCAGCTTCGGGCCCATCGTGGTGCATGGGGCGGTGGAGCCGCTCAACGCCGTGTATCGCGCGGCGGGCGTGGACCTGCCGCCCACGCTACGCGTGACGGACCCTGGCCTCACCAAGGCCGACCTGAAACGCGCGCTGGTGCTGGCGCCGCCCTCGGCAGCGGGCACACCCTGGCTCAAGCGGTTTGGCGAACACTCCGACGCGTTTGCCAGCGGCTGGATGCTGGTGCGCGGCGCACGCCGACGCCGGGGGGTGGACCGGGGCTTTGTGATGAGCGACCACGCCGACTGGCCCAGCTTGCAAAAAGCCATTGGCGCCACGGGCGCGGAGCGCGTCATCGTGACGCACGGCAGCACGGCCGTGATGGTGCGCTGGCTGTGCGAGCAAGGGCTGGACGCCCAGGTGTTTGCGACCGAATACGGCGCCGATGACAACGAGGATGATGCAGGGGCGGCGCCTGAGGTGCCAGGCAGCACACCCACACCTGAGGCAGCCGCATGAAGGCCTTTGCCCAGCTGTTCCAGGCGCTCGACGCCACCACCGCGCAGTCGGCCAAACTCGCGGCACTGGTGGCTTACCTGCGCGTGGCACCGCCCGCCGATGCAGCCTGGGCCACGTACTTTCTCGCAGGCGGCAAACCCCGCCAGATGGTGCCCACCAAGCGCCTGAAAGCGCTGGCGCAAGAGGCCGCTGGCCTGCCCGAGTGGCTGTTTGAAGAAAGCTACCAGGCCGTGGGCGACCTGGCCGAAACGCTGGCGCTGCTGCTGCCGCTGCCCACCCAGCCCACCGAGCTGACACTGGCCGAATGGATGGCTCAGCTGCTGCCCCTGCGCGCCCTGCCGCAGGGTGACGCCGATACCCGTCTGCGCACGCAATGGAACATGCTGGCGCCGGAGCAGCGCTTTGTGTACTTCAAGCTCATCACCGGCAACTTCCGCGTGGGGGTGTCGCGCCTGCAGGTGACGCAGGCGCTGGCCACGGTGAGCGCGCTGGACCCCAAGCGCATCGCCCACCGGCTGATGGGCTACACACAGATCGGCCGGCAACCGCAGGCCAGCGACTACCAGGCGCTGATCGCGCCGGTGGACGACGATGCCAGTACGCAGGATGCTGCCGATGCAGGCCAGCCCTACCCGTTCTTCCTGGCCCACCCGTTCAACCAGCCCGTGGCCGAGATGCCTGCACTGCTGGGCACGCCCGGTGACTGGCTGGTGGAATGGAAGTGGGACGGCATCCGCGCGCAGATCGTGCGCCGGGGCGGTGCGGTGTGGATCTGGTCACGCGGCGAAGAGCTGGTGACCGACCGCTTCCCCGAACTGGCCGAGGCCGCGATGGAGCAGCTCCCTGACGGCACAGTGGTCGATGGCGAGATCCTGGTGTGGCTGCCGGGCGAGCCCCAGCCCCGCCCCTTTGCCGACCTGCAAAAGCGCCTGGGTCGCAAGACGCTGACCCCCAAGCTGCTGCGCGAGCTGCCTGTGGTGCTGGTGGTCTACGACCTGCTGGAGCACGCAGGGCAGGATGTACGCACGCAGACCCAGCAGGAACGCCGCGCGCTGCTTGAGGCCATGCTGCAGCAACCCGATGACACCGCCATCGCTCCCCCGCCCCACAAGGCCCTGCGCCTGAGCGCAGTGCTGCAAGGTACCGACTGGCAAGACCTGGCACGCCAGCGCGAGGCCGCGCGCAGCATGGGCACCGAGGGCTTCATGCTCAAGCACCGCAGCGCCCACTATGGCGTGGGCCGCACCAAGGATGTGGGCGTGTGGTGGAAGTGGAAGATCGACCCCATGAGCGTGGACGCGGTGCTCATCTACGCCCAGCGCGGCCACGGCCGCCGCGCAAGCCTCTACACCGACTACACCTTTGCCGTGTGGACCGGGCCGCAGGACGACCCGGACCGGCAACTGGTGCCTTTTGCCAAGGCCTATTCGGGCCTGACGGATGCCGAGATTGCGCAGGTGGATGCCATCATCCGCAAGACCACGCGCGAGAGCTTTGGGCCCGTGCGCAGCGTGGACGCGACGCTGGTGTTTGAGCTGGGCTTCGAAGGCATTGCGCGCAGCCCGCGCCACAAGAGCGGCATTGCGGTGCGCTTTCCGCGCATGCTGCGCTGGCGGCAAGACAAACCCGTGGCCGAGGCCGATACCTTGCAAACGCTGATGGCACTGCTGCCGGGGCAGGACGCGGCCATATGAGCACGACACGCCGCCCGCGCAAGCCCCTGCCCCCGGTGGCACCGAGTGCCCCAGCCGCCTGGATGGCGGCGCGCGGGTGGCAGCCCTTCGGCTTCCAGCAAGACGTGTGGCGCGCGATGGGCGAGGGCCGCTCGGGCCTGTTGCACGCCACCACGGGCGCGGGCAAGACCTATGCGGTGTGGCTGGGCGCGCTGCAGCACTTGGCGTGGGCCGATGCTGCACCAGCGCCCGAAGAAGCCCCCAACGCCCGCACCGCCCTGCGCACGCGCCGCGCTGCGGCACCACCCCTCACCGTGCTGTGGATCACGCCCATGCGTGCACTCGCTGCCGATTCGCTGCGCGCCCTGCAGGCACCGCTGCCCGATCTGGCCCCCACCTGGACCAGCGGCCTGCGCACCGGCGACACGGCCAGCGGCGAGCGCGCTGCGCAAGACCGCCGTCTGCCCACGCTGCTGGTGACCACACCCGAAAGCGTGTCGCTGCTGCTGGCCCGCGCCGATGCGAGCGAGCGCTTGGCCAGCGTGCGCCTGGTGGTGGTGGATGAGTGGCACGAGCTGGTGGGCAACAAACGCGGCGTGCAGGTGCAGCTGGCGCTGGCGCGCCTGTCGGGCTGGAACCCGGCGCTGCAGGTGTGGGGCATGTCGGCCACGCTGGGCAACCTGGACGAGGCCCTGCACACCTTGCTGCCGCAGCCCGTGCCCAGCGCGAGTGCGCCACAACCACCGCCAGCCGTGCTGGTGCAGGGCCGTATCGACAAGCGGCTGGAGGTGCAGGTGATGCTGCCTGCGCGTGCCGACCGCTTTGCGTGGGCGGGCCACATGGGGCTGAGCCTGCTGCCGCAGGTGGTGCAGTCGATCGAAGCGGCAGCGTCCACCTTGGTGTTCACCAACACCCGGTCTCAGGCGGAGCGCTGGTACCAGGCGCTGCTGGAGGCACGGCCCGACTGGGCCGGCACCATTGCGCTGCACCATGGGTCGCTGGGGCATGAGGTGCGCAACTGGGTGGAGCACGGCCTGAAGGCCGGGCAGCTCAAGGCCGTGGTGTGCACATCGAGCCTGGACCTGGGCGTGGACTTTTTGCCGGTGGAGCAGGTGCTGCAGATCGGTTCGGCCAAGGGCGTGGCGCGGCTGGTGCAGCGTGCGGGCCGCTCGGGCCATGCGCCGGGGCGCAGCTCCAGCATCACGCTGGTGCCCACGCACAGCCTGGAGCTGGTGGAGGCAGCCGCTGCGCGCCACGCACTGGCGCAGGGCCGCATTGAAGACCGGCACACGCCGCGTGCGCCGCTCGATGTGCTGGTGCAGCACCTGGTCACCGTGGCGCTGGGCGGCGGCTTTGTGCCCGATGCGCTGCTGGCCGAGGTGCGCCGCGCACCCGCCTACGCTGCCTTGGCCGACAACGACTGGCAATGGGCGCTGCAGTTCGTGCGCCAGGGCGGCGCATCGCTGGCCACCTACCCGGACTTTCACCGCGTGGTGCCCGACGACGAAGGTATCTGGCGCGTGCCCGATGCGCGCCTGGCGCGCCGCCACCGCAGCAACATCGGCACCATCGTGAGCGACGCCAGCATGCAGGTGCAGTTCGTGAGCGGCGGGCGCCTGGGGTCGGTGGAAGAGAGCTTCATCGCCCGGCTGCGCAAGGGCGATGTGTTCATGTTTGCAGGCCGGCTGCTGGAGCTGGTGCGCACCCAGCAGATGACGGCCTATGTGCGCATCGCCCCCAGGGGCAGCGCTGCGCTGCCGCGCTGGAGCGGCGGGCGCATGCCGCTGTCGAACACGCTGGCCGATGCGATGCTGGAACAGCTGGCGCAGGCGGAGCGCGGCCAGTTCGCCACGCCCGAGATGCGCTGCGCCCGGCCATTGCTGGAGCTGCAGCAGGCCTGGTCGGCCCTGCCCACCCCGGGCCGCCTGGTGGCCGAAACCCTGCACACGCGCGAGGGCTGGCACCTGTACCTGTACCCGCTGGCGGGGCGCCTGGTGCACCTGGGCCTGGCCGGGCTGCTGGGCTGGCGCGCATCGCAGCAGGTGCCCAACACCTTCTCCATCGCGGTCAACGACTATGGGCTGGAGCTGCTGTCGGCCAAGCCGGTGGACTGGGCCACGCTGCTGCCGCGGCTGATTGGCGAAGGCACACACACCACCATCGGTCGCGGGCTCGAAGACGAAGTGCTGGCCAGCCTGAACGCCACCGAGATGGCGCGCAGGCGCTTTCGCGAGATCGCGCGCATCGCGGGCCTGATCTTTCAGAGCCACCCGGGCGAGCAGCGCAGCAGCCGCCAGCTGCAGGCCTCGTCGTCGCTGTATTACGACGTGTTTGCCCAGTACGACCCCGACAACCTGCTGCTGGCCCAGGCACGCGCCGAGCTGCTGGCGAACGAGCTGGACATGGAGCGACTGGCCCGCACGCTGCGCGGCATGCAGGCGCAGACCCTGTCCATTCATGCCCTGGAGCGCCCCACCCCGTTTGCCCTGCCGCTGATGGTGGAGCGCTTTCGCGAGCGCCTGAGCACCGAGACCCTGGCCGACCGTCTGGCGCGCATGGTGCAGGCGCTGGAGCAGGCGGCCGACGCGACCACGGGCACCCACCTGGCGCAGCACGCGGTGCAGTCCACAGATATGGCGTGGGACCTGCCCGATAGCTCCGGCGCCCGCACACAACGCGCGCGCCGTGCAGCGGGCGGGGACACCCCCCGCCGCACCCGCAGACGCCACGGATTCTGAGCACGATGACCACGCTCCCCCTTCACACCGCAGCCCTCGGCACGCGGGCTGTCCCTACGCCCCCCATCGGTGCGCACGCCATTGCCCTGCCCTGCGGCACCGCATTGCAACTGCTGCCCCAGCGCGCCCTGTGGTGGCCC
>NZ_QAIM01000547.1:0-1470 GCF_003061035.1 Acidovorax sp. HMWF018 | reverse complement strand
TTTCCAGTCGTGCACCTATCGGGTACGTCGCAATCGCAGCAAACGAAATCTCTACGAATCAAGGGTTCAAGAGCTTTGTATTGCCGCCAGAAGTTGATGCTCGGTATACCTATTACCAGCTCAAGTGGTTGAAGCCTGAGGCAGAAGCCATTGCGACAGGAACAACATTCAAGGAGTTGTCGGGCGCCGCCACGGCAACGCTGCCTTTCAAGCTTGCTCCCGCCGCCGAGCAAACCCGCATCGCCAACCAACTCGACACCCTGCTCACCCGCATCCAGTCCTGCAACGACCGCTTCGATACCATCCCCGCCTTAGTCAAGCGGTTTCGGCAGGCGGTGTTGGATGCAGCAGTATCTGGTTCGCTGACGCATCCATGGAAAACAGCACGCAATGCAGCAGATTGGTCAACGACAACTGTTTCGTCGATCTGTCAAAAGCATCGAGTCATAACTTATGGTGTTGTGAAGCTGGGGGAGGAAGTGCCAAATGGCACCCCGTGTCTTCGAACAAGCAATGTTCGTTGGCTTCGCTTTGAGCTAGACGGTATGAAGCGAATTGCTCCGACTTTGTCCGCTGAATATTCCAGAACGATCCTGCGTGGCGGTGAAGTCCTTGTGAATGTGCGTGGCACGCTTGGGGGTGTTGCAGTCGCTGGACACGAAATGTTGGGATGGAACATCTCAAGAGAGGTCGCTGTTCTTCCTGTCGAGCAAAGTATTGTTGATCCTCGCTTCGCGGCGTATTGGGTTGCCTCCGATGCAAGTCAGAAATGGCTTGCGGGCATGGAAAAAGGGATTACTTATGTTGGCATCAATATCGAGGACCTCAGAAATCTACCTATTCGGCTTCCGTCATTGCCAGAGCAGGCCGAAATCGTCCGCCGCGTAGAAGCCCTGTTCACCCTGGCCGACCGCATCGAGGCACGCGCTACCGTAGCCCGAACCCAAGCCCAACGACTAACCCCGCTGGTGCTGGCAAAAGCCTTTCGCGGTGAATTGGCACTGCAAGACCCGGCAGACGCGCCCGCCAGTGTGCTGCTTGAACGCATCGCTTCGCAGCGCACTGCGCCAATTGCAAAGAAACAATCAAAGACCACTCGCCAAGTTCGCGCCTCTCGCGCCCCCAAGGAAGCCGTAGCCGTGACCAAAAGCCGCCAAGACGAAGACGTAAAAGGCAAGCCCTACCTTGCAGACCACCTGCGCCGCTTGGGTTCGCCCACTACCGCAGAGGCGCTGTTCAAAGCGTCCGAGCTGCCAATAGCCGACTTCTACAAGCAATTGGCCTGGGAGGTAGCGCAAGGCCATATTGCAGATGGTGGCACCACCTTGGAGGCACACCATGCGGTTGGATAAGGTTTATATCGACGGCTTCAAGAATTTGAAGCAGTTGGAGGTGGACTTTGACGAGACCAAGCTCACCACAGTGCTAATTGGCCAAAACGGGGCAGGGAAGTCCAACCTGATTGAAGCC
>NZ_QAIM01000546.1:0-4360 GCF_003061035.1 Acidovorax sp. HMWF018 | reverse complement strand
GGCTAGTGCCGCCCAACGTCCATGCCACCCATGGGGACGGAGCAGCGGCAGACCGGTTGTGCCCGCCCTGTTTGCAAGGCCCCGTCCGCCGGCCGCCTCACCCCGCCCCGCATCACTCCCCGTCCGAAATCCCCAACTGCTTGAGTTCCGCAAATTTGGCCGCCATCGTCGGGTTGCCGCGTGTCAGCTTCTTGATCGTGAGGTCTTCGGCCTTGTCGTTGGCCAGGCGCAGGTTGTTGGCCGACTTGTGCAGCGCCTCCTTGGTCTTCTCCAGGTCCTTGATGGCCTCGTCAATGCGCTTGATGGCTTCCTCGAACCCGTCCGATGCCAGGCGCCAGTTGCGCCCAAACGCGCCCTTGAACTCTTCCAGCTGCGATTCGAACTTGGTGATGTCCAGGTTCTGCGCCTTCACCAGCGCCAGCTCCGACTTGTACTGCAACGACTTCATCGCAGCGTTGCGCAGCAGCGTGATGATGGGGATGAAGAACTGCGGCCGCACCACATACATCTTGGGATAGCGGTAGAACATGTCCACGATGCCGGTGTTGTACAGCTCGCTCTCGGGCTCCAGCAGCGACACCAGCACCGCGTACTCGCAGCCCTTTTCGGTGCGGTCCTTGTCCAGCTCTTTCAGGAAGTCTTCGTTGCGTTTTTTGGTGGCGGTTTCGTCGCTCTCGTTCTTCATCTCGAACATGATCGAGACGATCTCGTTGCCCGCCTCGTCCAGGTCGCGAAAGATGTAGTCGCCCTTGCTGCCGCTGCGCGCGTCGTTGTCCTTTTCAAAGTAGGCGCGGGGAAACGCCGTGGCGCGGATGCGGTTGAACTCCGTCTCGCAGTGCTGCTCCAGCGTCTCGCCCACCATCTTGGTGGACAGGCGCGCCTTCATGTCCCGCAGCCGCGCAATCTCGCCGTCCCGGTCGCGCAGTTGTAGGGCGTACTGCTCCTTGATGGCGGCCTCCTCCAGCTGCTTTTTCACCACCACCAGGTTCAGGTTGTTTTGGAGCTCGTCGCGCTCCCGCGCCACCACTGTGACTGCCTCGGTCACCGCCAGCCTGCGCGCCACCTCGGCAGCGTCCAGTTGTGATTTGAGCTGCTGTATCTCGGCGTCCTTTTGGGCGGCCACGCCCTGCAGCTGCTGCGCCAGCCGTGCTTGTGCCAACTGGTCCGCTGCCTGCTGCGCCTGCCGCGCACGCTCCAGCTCACTCACCAGCTTGTTTTCCAGCGCGTCGCGCTGCTTCTCCACCGCACCCAGGGCCTGCGCCACCGCCAGGTCGCGCTCCACCGCGCCCGCGCCCAGCTGCGCCTTCAGGGCCTGAATCTCGGCATCTTTGGCCGCCGCCGACTTCTGCAGCTCATTGGCCACCTGGGCCTGCGCCAGCGCCACCGCATTGCGCTTGTCCTGCTCGGCCAGCTCCAGCCGCTCGTGCAACTGCGCGGCGAAATCCGCGTCCCGCACCTGCTTGAGGATGTCGGCATACCCGGTCTCGTCAATCTTGAACGCCTTGTTGCAGTGGGGGCAGATGATGTCGTGCATGGCGGTCACCGTGTGGGTTGTGTTTGGTTGGCGAGGGGCCGGAGCGGAAGCCAGCTTGGGCTAAACGCTTGAGTGAAAGACTGGCTGCTAGCGCCCACTGAAAAAGCGCTAGCAGCTAAAAAAAGAAGCGATTCAGCTTCCTAAGGTACCCCGCCCCTCGTACGCCGCCATGATGAACGGCTTCGCCGCGTCCAGATCAGCCTGGGTCGAGAGCGTCACTTCCAGGTTGCCCGTGCCCCAGTGCCCGATGTTCGTCACGTCGCGCGCGTTGGGCAGCACCGGCAAGGCGGTGGCGGGGTCTACATGCAGGTACAGCACCAGGCAGTTTTTGCGGTGCAGCACCACCGTGGCAAAGTTCTTGAGGCGCTTGAAGGCCAGGTACAAGCGCAGCTCTTTGCGCTGCACATCGTCGCCCAGCGATAGCGTGTAGCCCTCTAGCGAAGCCAGCAGCAACTGCATGGGCTCTGGCAAATTCACCAGCAGCTCGGCAAACGACTTGTCTGGCCCCGTGCCTTTGGTGCCGATGGGGTCGGCCGCAGCAGGCACCGCCGTGGCCGCCACCGTAGCCGCCATATCGGGCTTGCTGGGCGTGGCCTTGGGCGGTTTGGCCGGGGTGGGCTTGCTGCCTGCATCGCTGCCCGCGTTGACCGATTCCAGCAACAGCAAGTCGCCCCCAAACTGCCGGTAGCGAATCAGCTCGATATTGCGGCCGATCTGTTGCACCGCGTGGCCATCGTACTTGGTGAAGTCCGCCGCAATGCACACCACGCGGGGTGCGCTCCAGTCAATGGCGTCTGCGGCAACGGCCCCCAGCTTGTCCAGCACCAGCAACTTGAATTCGGCCTTGTGGTCCAGCAGCCAGTCCAGGTAGAACAGGCCCTGGTTGATGACGTTCTCGCCCACCGACCGCTTGTATTCCAGGATCACGGGGCAATTGTTTTCGTCCAGGCCCAGCGAATCGATGCGCCCGCCGTGCGTTTTGCCGGTGGAATGCTCTGTGGCGATAAAGCGGATGTTGAGCAAGGGCTGCAGGTTGGCTTCGATCAGCGTCTGCAGGGGCTTTTCCAGATCGGAGGCGCTGCCTTGCAGTTCAGTGGCGGTGCCGCTGGTGAGGCGGAAGAGTTTGATGTCGCTCATGGCTCACTTCTCGCAGTGCGACTGCTCTGCACCAAGCGTCAGGTAGCCGGCAATCCAACCAGTGCGGCAATCGATAGCCGGTGTTTCACGCCACATTGCCAAAGTCCTCAGGCTGGGCACAAAACGCACCCGCGTTCATCGAGAACATTTTTGCTCTGGCTGCGCGTGCGTATGGGGCGCTAGCGGCAGTCGCCTCAAGCATTTGCTCTTGGAGCCTTTCCACCGCCGCCATATCTGTAGCAGCACTGACGATGTCCATCAAATTTTTGTAGTGGTTCTCCACGTCGCGCATCACCCGCTTTCTCGCAGAAATCAAATTACCCAAATTGAGGCCATAAAGCTCGATGGACTTGCTCGCCCGCAGCTGCTTTTTTGGGCCAATACAGGTTTGGCTGGGAATTGCTCGGCCATCATCAGGATCGATATCGATCAGCGCGACATCACTTCTGACGGTTGGGTCAAGCAGTACAGGGCGTTCATTGTTTAAGCACCTGTCATCCCAAACTGCGCGTGGGCTACCATCTAGCAGAGGGAACCAGCTTCCTTTTCCAACTGTTTCTTCAGTGGTCTCGTCTGTGCTCAACCGATTTGATCGGCCTGCTGAATAACGAAAATTCTCGACTGAGAACGCCAGCCAAGGGTAGCCATCGTCCTCGTCGGTATCGGTTCGCTTAGCAGCCTTTTTGGGTCTGAAATGATCGACATCAAAAAATGACTGAGGGTCATTGCTTTCAGAGTACCAGCACTTGCCGTATGACATCTTGGCCAAATAGCGACCAAAGGCGCGCCAGACATGCCCCTTCTTTTCAATGAAGGCCTTACGTTCTGCCTCGGGTTTTGCCTCTAAATCTGCTTGCGCCCTGGCTGCTACGTCAAGGACTTTTTTGGGGATCAATTTTGGATCGCACTTCACGTAGATCAAGACTCAGCCCTTTCCCCGCTTAGCTTTTTGATGAGCGCTTTCATACTCGCATGCCGCTGTTGGATTTCTTCAGGGGTTAAGGGAGGCTGATCTGCATACCGCACGTCATGCCAGGCCCGCAGAAAGTCTTGGTACAACGGCTCACGATCCTCATACAGAACCCACGTCGCGCCAGATCGTCATTCAGCTCAATCAACCTTTGCTCATCTTTGTCAGACTTGTCGGCCCTCTGAGCAAGTGCGTTGCGTTCGTCTATCAAGCGTTGAGTATCAATATCCAAGCTAGTGGGCATACCGAAGATCTCGGTCAGCGTGGCGGTGAATCCCATGCCTTTCGGATTTGCATATGGCGCTGAAGCCTTTACCTGCCCGTCCGCAACCTGCGTGATCACCCGCACCTCATCCCGCGTAAGCGCGGAAATCGTCAACGGGTTATGCGAGGTCAAAATAATATGGCACTTGTCCGAATCGGCCGCAATGTCAGTCCAGTCATCAATCAATTTGAGATAGCTGTGCTGCCAATGTGGATTGAGATGGGTATCCGGTTCATCCAACAAGAAGAGTGCTCTTTTGCCGCGCGATACGCGAATGAGGCCCAGCACCATCAATAACTGCCGTTCTCCGTCAGACAGGTCCGCAAAGCCAACGTCACCGCTGCTGTCGTTATCGCGCGTTACCCATACCAACATCTCCCGTATCAAACCCGAAATGTCCATCGCCTCCAGGGCGTAAAACATTTCCCGCTCGCTTTTGAACTGCTTTGCAAAC
>NZ_QAIM01000066.1:0-7247 GCF_003061035.1 Acidovorax sp. HMWF018 | reverse complement strand
TCAGCAATGCGGCCCACCACTTCGCGCATGCGCGTCCAGCAGTCGCTCACCATCTTGGCCTGGCGCTCGGCCACGGCCTTGGTGATCTGTGCGCGGATCTCGTCCTGGGCTTCCTTAGCCACGTCAACACGGAAGTCGTTGGCGTCGGGCACGGGCGCGATGTCCAATGAGATGTCGAACATGCCGAACAGCTCGCTGGACTGCGGGTAGTCCTCGGGCCGGTACATCGTGCCCAGGCGCTGGCGTGCGTCCTGGACCAGCTGCGGGTAGATACGGACGAAGTCCGCGACCGCCGTTTGGAACTGCTGCTTGTAGCGCTGCAGCTCCTGCTGGTATTCGAAGAACAAGTCCGACGGCAGCGCGCGATGACCTTTGTCGGTCCAAGGGAGCGTGCGCGAGTAGTGGTACTTGCGCAGTTCATTGGCAATGGCGTCGATGGCAGCCAGGTGGGCCTTGTCGATGAGGTACTTGTTGTACCGGCCGCCTTGCTTGGCGGCGTGGGTCTGGTCTACCTCGGCAGACACAGTGCGGTCGTGCTTGATGGCGGTCCAGCGGCGGATCGTCAAGTCGATCAGCATGGAGCGGTTTTGGATCATGGTGCTTCTCCTAAGAGCTTGCGTCTTGCGTGTTCTTCAAAGAGGGTGTCGAGGAGGTTTAGGTGGTCTTCGGGGCGTGTAAATAGCGCAAGAAAATCCTCGGCTTCGAGGTCGAGTCCTTCCTCTTGGAGGAGCGCCGCTACAGCGCCCAAAAGGCCCGTCCATCGTGAGTCGCTTGGGGCGCCGGCCCATATCTCGCGCGCCCAGTCACAGCGCTGCTGCCGCTGCTCGGCGGTCAGCTCGGTCACGGCAGTTCTCCTAAGAGCTTGCGCGCTGTGTACTCAGCCAAAATGGCGTCGAGGAACTCAGGGTGGCGGTACGGGTGTACGAGGGCCGAGGAGAACTTCAGGTTGTCCCATTTCCCTGGATTTGCTCGCCGCACTTCGAGAGTGCAGCTGACCACACAGTCCCATTCCTTAGACCTGACGGGGAACGCCCACAGCTTTGCAGCGGCGGCGTCCCGTTGAGCCGTTAGATCACCACGTCCTGGTTGGCTGTCATCCATGTCACGAACTCCTTGGTCTTGAGCAGGTCGCGGTTGGCCATGCCCGCAGAGCGCATGAACAGCACCTGGAACTCGACCGGCAGGCGGCCCATGTAGGTGAGCAGCGTGGCCAAGGTGGCTGTGGTGGCCTTCTTGTCCAGCATCGTGGAGATCGCGTACATCGTGGCCGGGGCTGCGGGCACAGGCGTCTTGGTCGGGTTGGCCAGGATCTCTTCAGCTGTCGGCAGATCGCGTGCCATCTTGGCGAATGCGATGTACTCAGCTGCGGCGCCTTCGCCCACGGTGCCCTTGATGAGCTCGAACTCGGTGTCGGCAGCCAGGCCGGACTGCAGCACGTCGTCCACGAACACCCACGAGCGTGGCGATGGGAACGCACGGGGGTTGGTCGCGGGGTCGAAGCTGTGCAGCAGGTTCGAGCGGAACTTGATGAATGCGCGGGTGATGTCGCTCACGCCGTTCTGGGTGGCCCAGGTAAACCAGTCATCCACGTCCACCTCGAAGTCGATGTGGACAAAACGGTTGGCCAGTGCGGCGGGTTGGGCATTGACCACAGAGCGGTCGCTGGCGCGGTTGCCGGCGGCAATGACTGCCCAACCGTCGGGCATCTCGTAGTCGCCGAGCTTACGGTTCAGGATCAGCTGGTAAGCGGCGGCCTGGACTGATTGAGGCGCACTGTTCATCTCGTCGAGGAACAGGATGCCTTTGCCCTTGGTGGGCAGGAAGTCGGGCGGCACGAAGGCCATGGTCTGGGTCTTGCCGGTGCCACGGACCACAGGGAAGCCCTTGAGGTCCACGGGGTCCATGAGGTTGAGGCGCACGTCGCGCAGCTCGAGGCCGAGCTCTTTGGCCACAGAGGCCACGACGTCAGACTTGCCTGCACCCACTGGGCCCCAGATGAAAACGGGACGCTTGCGGGTGACGAGGTGCTGGAGGGATTGCTTGACTGCTGAAGGCTTCATGAGATCCACCTGTTGAGTTAGAGAAAGATGAACGATTACGCGCTATAGCGGCGGTGATCGGGGCCTGGTGTGACGACGTAGTTTCCACCGGCCTGGTTGCGTGTGTCGCGCTCGCGCTTGGCTGCTACTTTGTCTGGGAAGTAGACGTTGGGCAGCAGCTTGTTGGAGGAGGTGTCGCGCAGAGCGAAGAGACGAAGTTTCATGGGTGGTCCACTTGTTGTCGAAGAAAGATAAACGATTATGACACGAGCTTGAGCGCTAGGTAGTCATGAATTTGGTCGGGGCGGATGAAGATGACTGGTTTGCTGTTGCAGGCGTATAGACCTTTGATGCGACACGATACGTCCAAGAATTCGCAGCTGATGCGCACATCCCCATCGGTCGCGCAGCATGGCCCTCCTACTTCATCGACGCAAACGACTTCTCTGCCGAGGACGATTTCTGTTTTCATGACACGAGCTTGAGTGCCATGTACTCAAGTTTCTGTTGTTCATCGATCCAGATGCGGTTGAAGCCGCTCGTGCATGTACTTTGGCTGCCGTCGCAGTCTTTGAATTTAGCGCATGGCATCTGCTTGCTTTACCAATGCGCCCAGCAGCCGTTCTGCCCGTCGACGACAGACACGACTATTAGGTTGCGGTCAGCTGGCGCCATGGCTTTCGATATGCGCTATCGCTGCTGTGATGGCAGCGCTGACTGCATGCTCGTCATAGACAGCGCGTTTGAAGCGAGTCCCGGGCATGTCGATCTGACAGGTCTGAAGCGCGCTCAGCATTTGCTGGATGAGCTGCTCCGATCCGGCCTGCGCCTGGGTGGGCTGCTGGGTGTCTGGTGTTGCCCATCGCACCTCTGCGGGACGCATAGCTTTGACAGTCCCGTCGCTCATCAGATAGTCATTGATGCCAGTACTGCCGCCATAGCCCATCGCTTTCACCGCCACCGGCTTTTTCGCCACTGCTGGCGGCGTGCCCCACTTGGTGATAGCGGCGCGCATTGCGCGAAAGATCCGCTTGGTAGTCAGTGGTTGCGCCTTGCTGGTGTCTTCGCCGTTTGCAGCTTTGTAAACCTCGGTCAGCTCCGCATCTGTCGGCTCAGTCATGGTTTGCTCCTTGCTTGCGGCCCTTGTATTCAACGATGCCCATGCGGTACGCCAGTTGCAGCAACAAGCCGTGCACACACCAGCCGAACACTGCCCCGAGTGCAAAATAGATGAGCAGCACGTAGTCAAGTGCCATCACGCACCTCCTTGCTTGCGGGTTGCGACTGGCGGCTTGATGTACCCGTGCTTGACGCCGTATTCAAGGGCATCGAATACATGCTTGATGGCCTTGCGCGAATCGGCACATGGAAGACCGCTGCCTGGGCAGACTCCAGACTCGTCTGCGCAGTCGCGGCACCGGCCACCATACCGAGCAACGTAGTCGATGTGGGCACTGGTGAACGTCAGCGCCGCATCCTCCAGCACGCTGTCTGCCGCCTGGGCGGGTGGGGTGGACATTGATTCGGCCCACTCTCGTGCGTCCGCCAGGGTGGTGCAAAGGCGCACCAGCGGATGCGCAGCCCACGAGCCCAAAGGGCGCATGGAGCGGTCTTCCAGCACCACACCCGGGGCGTAGACGCCGACGCGCTTGCCAAGCGACAGTGCTGCACCAACCTCGATCAACGCACCCTTGAGTGGGAAATCGTCAGTCTCGACATGCAGCACGAGACCGCGAGCAGAAGAAATCTCGCGGATGATGCGAGCCCACAGTTCGCGGAGGTCGGCAGTCTCACCCGGTCCAGCTTCGTCAATCCAGGTGCTGACAATGGGCCAACCTGCAGCGCGCAGCGCACGCCAGTAGGCCGGGCGCTCAGGCAGGCTGGCGCGGCTCGCAACGTAGATGCCAACTGCCCCACCCGCTGGTGCCGTCACGCTGTCTGCCGGGGCACGGGCTGCGCGGAGTGCCTCTATTTCCAACGCGCCTTCCATGCATGTCTGTGCGTCTAGCTTGTCCCAGCAGGCTCCTTCCGGGTAGTTGATTGCCATGGCCCGCAATTTCGGTGCGGCGCTTTCATCCCGCCCTGGCGCTGGCTGGCTGTCTGCCTGGGGCGCTGTAGAAAGTTCCCACAACTCCGCGACTTCATCCCACTGATAGCCAAGATTTCGCAGCGTGGTGGCTGCGCTGTAAGCAATAAGCCGGTTTATAGGCGACATTGCCGCAGCCGATGGGGCGGGCTGCTGTGCCTCTACCAGGGCGGCAAGGTGATCTTCGTAGCGCACCCATGCACCCGCGTGGTCTGGGATGCCGCTTGGCGTGCTAGAGCGCATGCCCCATTCGTCGGTGTGGTAGCCGATCTTGTATCGGGCGATTGGGCGTTGGGTTTTTGCGGTCATTCTGCTTCTCCTAGAAGTTGGGCGGCCAGGTACTCGGGCAGTTGGTCTTCGGTGATGAAGAACTTGTCGTCGCCGTAGTCTGCACAAGCAAAGGCGCCGCTGTTTGTTCTTGGTGCGTCACAGCCTGTGCTGGAGCCTCGGAACGGGCATTCAATTCTGGAGTAGTCTTCTCTGCGTTTTGTCCCGCAGGCTCTGCCATGAGCTTGCACAGGCGCCACGCGTTTGCCGCCGAGTTCAATCCATACGACGCTCATGTGATCTCTCCCATGAGTTTCATCTCGAGGTAGGTTTGTTTGTCGAGATACACGCCGCCGATGCATGGGCGAGCGGTTGGTTCACCTGCTGGGCGGCGAAGACATGTCTGTGCGTAAACGCAGTTAGAACAATCGATACTTAGGCTACCGCCGGGTCTGTGTGTATATCTTGCAAACACTGCTTCGCCGCCAGGATATGAAACAACTGTGCCTTGTGGTGGCGCTTTGCTCATGTGATCTCTCCCATGAGTTTCATTTCGAGGTAGGTCTGTTTGTCGAGGTACACGCCACCTGGGCAGCGAAGATCGTTTTGGTTGGGCGCAGTTCCACAGAAACGGCTATACGCGCAGCTGCTACATCCTCGCATCGGGAGATTGTTTGCAACGAACACGGCCTCGACGCCACGGTGAACCACCAGCGTACCGAGCGGCGGGGCATCGTCTACATCCAGCGGGGTGGGCACTTTGTTCATGTGATCTCTCCCATGAGTTTGAGCTCGAGGTACTTCATCTTTGGGATGTATTCGCCGGCGTCTGGGGAGGCTGGAGAGCACCTAACAGCTCTGCACGTAGCGCCGAGGTCCTTGGAGTTTTCGGGGCCGGCGCCGCCAAAGATACACCGGGCGCAGTTCTGGCCGTAGCCAGTTTTGGCAAACACAACCTCGGTGCCACCGCCAAGAACAACTAGCGTACCGTGCGCAGGTTGAGCGCGTTCGATGTCCTTGACGGTGAGTGCGGTCATGCTGTTTCCTTAGCCTTCGGGGCGCGTTTGCCGGCCAGCTTTGGGGTAGTCGTCGAAGTAGGCGCGGAAGATGCGCTTGAGCTCGGCGATGCGAGGTGCTGGTCCAGATACATCTGGAACTGTGCGGTGTCCTTCCACGTTGTCTTGATGCCGCGGACGCTCTTGTTGTTGACCCATACGACTTCCAGGTGCAGGCGGTGGTGTTTGAGGAGCGACGTGAACTTGTTCGGGCTGGTGGGCATGCCGCCCACGGTGAAGTCGAACAGAGTGCGCAGCTCCTCGCGGGAGATCGCGCACGAGCCACCAGGCTGCGTGCGGGCGATCATGTTGCGCAGCACGTCCTCATAGTCCTTGACCTTGTTGGCCTGGAGTGCATTGCGGACGTAGCTGTTGTCGGTGGGCAACTGCTCCACGAAGAAGTTGAAGTTGCCTTCGAGGAGCGCCGAGCCCACGGTGTCGACCGAGCTCTCGCTGATCGAGATCATGGTGTCACGGTCTGCGGTCTGGATGATCTGGCCGGCCAGCTCGTAGTCGGCCGGATAGTTCACCAGGTAGTCGTAGAACGCTTGGAGCTCTTTCTCGATGCCATCGATCTCCGCGTCGGTCATCACCAGCTTGATTGACTGGTACTTGCCCACATTGAAGCGGCGATCGCCCTTCTTGATGCTGACAGGGTCAGGCATGTTGGAGGAGAAGATCCAGTTCGTGTAGTTATGCACTACCACGTCATTCGAGTACATCGCACGGATGGGCACGGTGTCTTCGGTGATGAAGTTGCGCAGCTTGGCCATGACGCCTTGCTCGTTTTGCAGTGCCTTGGTCTGGACTTCGTCAACGAAGACCAGGAACGAGTTCTGCATGAACTGGTTGTACTTCTCGTTGAGCTCCTCCATGCGGCGCAGCGCAACGTGGGTACCAAACAGTGGGCGCAGGATCTTGCTGACCATCACGCCCTTGCCTGTGCCTTCGGTGCCGTGCAGGACCCATGCGGTGCGAGTGCGGTCACGGGTCTGCACGACGGTGGCCAGCCAGTTGACGAAATGGTCGTAGATAGCCTGGTCGCTGCCAAGTGCATGCCAGATCACCTTGTTGATGGTCTTGGGGATGGCCTTGGGCTGCTTAGCGCCAGCGTTGAGCATGTACTGCGTAGGCTGGAACTTGTTGACCTGGCGGTTCTGGACGTCGACACGCACGAAGTCTTGTGGATCGAACGTGAGATCCCACTCGGGCACGAAGTCCCCCATGGGCACGCCGTATTGCTTGGCAAAGTGACGCAGCTGTGTCTCGTTCTTGGCTGGCGTGATATCCAGCAGATCGGTAGCTGCGTCGTACGTACCGCGCCAGTAGATACCGGTGGAGCGATCTAAGAAAGCGAGGTAGGTCAGGCCGTTGGAGGAGACGCGCGTGGAAGACCCTGTGCCAGTAAGTTGTTGCCAGTAATCCGGCAGCAGCTCTTTCGTGAGGTAGGCTGGCTCGCCCTTGAAGTTGAGGATGTAGTCCGGCGCGTTCTCTGGGTGGTAGTACGCCCATGAGTCTCCTCCGTTCAGGTTGAAGTAGACAAAGCCGCGCTCGGTCTTCATCTCGGTGATGATGCACTCGTCAGGTTTGAGCATGACCTCGGTGTTGCCATGCATCTTGTACGCGATCTTGCGTGCGGGGAGGCCGTGCTCTTCGCGCAGGTCAGCGATGCGCTTGTGGGTGAGCTCCTTGTTCTTGCTGGAGCTGGACACGATGCCGTTGAGGCTGAGCTTGTCGTGCTTGCGCTTGACGAGCGAGATGCGAGGCGTCTTGCCCATCGGGTCTTTGATGCTCTTGAGC
>NZ_QAIM01000545.1:0-2217 GCF_003061035.1 Acidovorax sp. HMWF018 | reverse complement strand
CTTAAAGCCCGCAACCCGGCGGCCAAGGGCATGGCGGCGACAATGGGGCATGACCCCATTGCCCCCCGATACCGCTACCAACCCCGCCAACGACCAGCACCCCTACGCCCGCCTCACCCCCGACCAGGTGCTGGACGCACTGGCTGGCGTGGGCCTGTACGGCGATGGCCGCCTCATGGCCCTGTCGTCGTACGAAAACCGGGTGTACCAGGTCACGCTGGAAGACGGCGAGCGCGTGGTGGCCAAGTTCTACCGCCCAGGCCGCTGGAGCGAGGCGCAGATCCTCGAAGAACACGCCTTTGCCGCCGAGCTGATGGCCGCCGAGGTGCCCGCCGTGGGCCCGCTGGTGCTGAACGGCACCACCCTGCACCAGCACGATGGCTTTGCGTTCTCCGTCAGCCCCTGGCGCGGCGGGCGCCAGCCCGAGCTGGACGACTTTGAAGTGCTGGAATGGATCGGCCGCTTTCTGGCCCGCATCCACACCGTGGGCGCTGCCCAGCCCTTTGCACACCGGCCCACGCTGGACCTGGCCACCTTCGGCACGGCATCGCGCGACTGGCTGCTGATGAACGAGATCATTCCGCTCGACATGCAAGCCGCCTGGAAGGCACAGTGCGACAAAGCTCTTGATTTGATAGCTGCCAGCGCATACTCCACTAGCGCTACAGGCCAATTTGGCTTGAACAATGCCACCATGATCCGCCTGCACGGCGACTGCCACCCCGGCAACATCCTCTGGACCCCGCTGGATGAATGGGGCCGCGGCGGCCCGCACTTTGTGGACCTGGACGACGCACGCATGGGTCCGGCCGTGCAGGATCTGTGGATGCTGCTGTCGGGAGACCGGCGCCAGCGCACCCACCAGCTCGGCGCCCTGATCGACGGCTACGAGCAGTTCCGCAGCTTCGACCGCCGCGAGCTGGCGCTCATCGAACCGCTGCGCACCTTGCGCCTGATCCACTACAGCGCCTGGCTCGCGCGCCGCTGGCAAGACCCGATCTTCCCGGTGAACTTTCCCTGGTTTGGCAGCAGCGACTACTGGCGCGGGCAGGTGGACATGCTGATCGAGCAGATCGAGGCGATGGAGGAAGAACCGCTGGTGGCCTGACAAGGCGGACCGGGCGCGGACAGGCCCCACCAGCGCAGGCCAGGCCATTGCAAACGATTGTCAACCCCTGCGCACAGCTGCCCGATGTGGGGCACCATCAAGGCACCTCTTCCCCAAAGAGGTGTTTCTTTGATTTCACGGCCCCCGGCCCAGAGCCCACCAACATGCGCATCGCAGTCCTTGACGACGACCTTCTCCTGCTGGAGCAGATCAAGGGCACCCTGGAATGCCACCACCATGTGTGCCACACCTACGCCGACGGCACCAGTCTGCTGAAGGCCCTGCGGCACGACACCTTCGACCTGCTGATCGTCGACTGGCACCTGCCGGACATGGAGGGCACCGAGGTCGTACAGACCGTGCGCGACATGAGCGGCATGCAGTTGCCAATCCTGTTCATCACCCGCCGCAACGATGAACGCGACGTGGTCGAAGCGCTCTCGCGCGGTGCCGACGATTTCATGAGCAAGCCCCTGCGCATGGGCGAACTCGTGGACCGCATCACAGCGCTGCTGCGCCGCGCCTACCCCGAAAGCATGGGCGCCCGCATGACCTTCGGCGCCTACTGTTTTGACGCCGACAAGCGCTCTCTGAGCGTGCACGGCCAGCCCATCGAACTCAAGCACCGCGAGTACGAACTGGCCCTGTTCATGTTCCGTAACGCGGGGCGCCTGCTGTCCCGCACCCACCTGCGCGAAGCCGTCTGGGGCGACAGCGCCGAAACCCCCTCGCGCTCGCTCGACACCCACATGTCACGCCTGCGCACGAAGCTGGAGCTGACCGAGAACAACGGCTACACGATCTCAGCGATTTATGGGATGGGGTACCGGCTGGATCCTGTGGGCGCACCAGCCCTCCACCGCGCCCCTGGGCAGCAACGCGCCGCGACCACCGAAACACTTTCAGGGTAGTGGCCGGCAGTGCCCGCTGGCCAGGCTCAAGGCGAGGACGTGGCAGGCGGCAGCGAATCGCGCCAGCTGCGGATCAGCACATCGTTCACAAATTTACGGTCCATCCACAGCCACAGCAGGATAGGCACCAGCGTAGGCAGCACCAGAGAGCCCAGCTGGTAGCCATACACAATGGCCTCCATTTGCCACTGAGATACC
>NZ_QAIM01000544.1:0-1070 GCF_003061035.1 Acidovorax sp. HMWF018 | reverse complement strand
ACCTCATCCCGCCAGAATATCCACCGCCGCGTCTCCACATACAGTGACGTGCTGATGGAGTAAGGGTCCATGCCCGCCTCGCTGCGCTGCAGCCGCACCAGGTAGCCGCCATAGCTGGCCGCCCACAGGGTTTCTCCATCGGGGGATGCATCGATAGCGCTGATCGTGCTGCCGATGTGGTGGCGCCACAGGGCTTGTCCCTCGTCGCTGATGGCATGCAGGTAGCCATCCGCATCGCCCAGGATCACCAGGCCCGGCAAGGTGACAGAGGCGTACACGCGGCAGCGTTCGTCCAGTGGTGGGGTGTCCTCATCGGTCGCTTTTTGCGGTGCCGCCCCGATGGGGATCGAGCAGGTACTGCCCCAATACAGATGGCATGAGTTGGCAAACAGGCGTGTGCCGTCGTGCGAGAACACCGCGTGGTGGGGGTAAGACGATAGGGGCTCGTGTTCGGCCACCACAGCGCCGTGCGCGTCCAGCAGGATGTGGGAGTTGTCCTGGTCGCCTACTGCGATGTGACGCTCATCAGGCGACAGGGCCATGTGCAGCATGTCCAGCGCCAGCACGGTGACGGTCTCACCATCGACCTTTTCATCCATCTGGTTCTTGGGCCAGGTGTAGGGGCCATCTTCTTCAAACGTCTGCGGGTGCAGGCGTTGCACTGGGCTGTCGTCACCTCGGTTTGCGGGGTGCAGAAGATACACCCCTGTGGGGTTGCGCAGCAGCACGCGAAGGCCGTCGTTGAAGGGAATGATTTCATCGCAGCGCTGCCCGAGCGGGCCTGCCGACGCCTGCACCTGCGGGGGCAGGCCTTCGTTGCCGCGCGGCAGGGCAAATTGCGCAATCACGGGGCCATTCCATCCGTGGTGGGTGGTGATGTGCAGGCCGTCGCATTGGGCAAAGCACCGGCGATCGGGCGAGCGGCCCAGGCCCTGGATGGCGGGCAGGGGCGTGTGCTCTATGCCATGCAGCAACACCCAGCGGGCGTCGTCGTCATGGGCCGCGCCGATGCGGGCGACCACACGGTCATCGTCCAGCACAAACACGGGGCCGACGAATTGGCCGGCCTG
>NZ_QAIM01000543.1:28944-50325 GCF_003061035.1 Acidovorax sp. HMWF018 | reverse complement strand
CCAAATGGGCGGCGCAAGAGGCCACAAAATCCAAAAAATGGCGTCTTCCGCGTTCGCGCGGGAAATTTCGAGGGCTTGTTCAGCGTAGCCTTAGAACAGGTTCTTACAGATCCAGCACCGAGCCCCAGGGCACATCGGGCAGGGCTTCGTAATGCGCCACCAAGGTCAGGCGGTCTGGTCTGGCCGCTTGGGATGCCAGGGCCTGCGCCAGATAGCGAATGGAGGGCTTGTCCAGCCCCCCCACAGGCTCGTCGATCAAGGTCAGCGGTGCATTCGAGGCCAAGGCCCCTGCCATGAGCACCTTGCGCTTGCTGCCGGTGGACAGGGCGTAGAAAGGCTTGTCCAGGTGCTCGTGCAGGCTGAACCCGTCGATGTGCTCCACCAAGGCTGCCCCATCCCATTGGGGGTAGCGTGCGGGCAGGCTGTCGAGCCAACCCCTGGCCGTGAGCGGGTCCCACTCGCTAGATCGCGGGTCCGCCCAGAAGACCCGTGGTGCCGAGGCCTTGGCGGCCTGGTTCAGGTCCACCCCTTGCAGCGTGATGCTGCCAGCCTGCGCCGTCAGCTCGCCAGCCAGCAGACGCAGCAACGTGGTCTTGCCGGTGCTTTCATCACCCCGCACCAGAGCCAGACCCGAGGGCCAGGCCAGCGACAGGTTGTCCAGCACCGCACACTCCGGGTACGCAAACCGCAACCCGTTCACCCACAAAAACACGCTCTCAGCCACCCTGTCTCCTCGATGCGGAAAGCGAACATTCTAGGAAGCTGCAGCACGCCGGGCCCACCACAAGCCTCCCACCTGGTTCACCACCAGCCCGCAGAGCACTGCGGCTGCGCCCAACCACTGCAGAGGCGCCGGGGTTTCACCCAGAAAGGCATAGGCCGCCCACAGCCCCACCACCGGCACCAGCAGCGAAAACGGCGTGACCCGCCCCGCTGCATGGCGTTGCAGCAGCTGCGTCCACAGCGTGTAGGCCAGCAGCGTGGCCAAGAAGGCCAGGTAGGCCACGGCCAAGAGCCCCGTGCCACTCAAAGACTGCAGCTGTGCCCACACGGCGGTGGAGCCCTCGCTCCACAACGCCAGCGCAAAGAACGGCCCAATAGGCACCACACTGCTCCACACGATGAACGGAAACGGCGCATACGCCCCGGCCTGTGCCGCGCGGCGCGCCACCAGATTGGACACCGCCCACATGAATGCGGCGCCGAGGGTGAGCACAAACCCCGCCAGCGTCATCTGGCCCGGCCCCTCGCCATGCGCGAGGCCGATGGTCATCAAGCCGCCGAACGCCAGCAATAAGCCCCCCCACTGCCAGGGCTTGGCACGCTCTCCCAGCAACGGCGCGGCCAGCAGCAAAGTGAAGAACGCCTGGGTCTGCATCACCACCGAGGCCATGCCCGCCGTCATGCCCAGCTGCAGTCCCAGAAACAGAAAGCCGAATTGTCCCAACCCCTGCGCCATCCCGTAGCCCACCACAAAGCGCCAGGGCAAGGCCGGACGCGGTACGAACAACAAGAAGGGCAGCGATGCCGCCGTAAAGCGCAGCGCGCCCAGCAGCATGGGACTCAGGCCCTGCAGACCGAGCTTCATCACCACAAAGTTCAGCCCCCAGATGACCACCACCGCCAGGGCACGCAACAGGTCGCCACGGCTCAAGGCCGCTGGCGTACTCATGCGGCCGCCACGGACACGCCCGCAGCTACGGGGCGGCCCTGCCGCGCCCGGGCAGCGACGAAGGCGTCAAAAGCCTGGGCGCTGGTTTTGCCCGGCACATAGCCCAGCACCTCCTTGAGCGCGGTATTCAGCAAAACAGGCCGGTAGCGCAGAAAGTCGAGCTGTTCGGGGCCGTAGCGGCTCACGCCGAGCGCGGAACCCACGGCCAGCGCGGTGCGCAGCAGCCCTGCAGGTAGCTCCAGCACGGGCTTGCCCAAGCGCTGGGCGATCTCGCGCAAGGGCAAGGCACCGTCGCCCGCCAGGTTGAAGCAGCCTGCCCGCTGCGTGCGCAGCGCATGCAGGATGGCACCAGTCACGTCTTCGTCCCAGATGAACACAAACGGGCTCTCGCTACCCCGGATGGCGAGCAGGCGCGGCTTTTCAAACAAGGCGGTGATCTGGTTGTCCACCCGCTCTCCCAGGATGGTGCCTATGCGCAGCACCGTCTGCGCCAACGCCGGGTGCTGCGTGCGGTATTGCGCCAGCATCCCTTCCACCAGCCGCTTGTGGTGCGAATAGGCAAAGACCTCGTTGCCCCGCAGCGCGTCCGTCTCGCGCAACCACTCGGGGTTGTCGGCGTGGTAGCCGTACGCCGCGCCACTGGAGCTGACGACCAACTGCGTCACGCCGGTGGCCACACAGGCATCCAGCACGTTCTGGCTGCCCAGCACGTCCACCGAATATTCAAACTCGCGGCTGGAACCCTTGCCGGGCGTGACGATGGAAGCGAGGTGCACCACGCTGTCGATGGCGGTGTCTGCCAGCGTCTGCGCTAGACCGGGGTCGCGCACGTCTTGGACCCGGTAGGTCACACCGGGCAGGCGGCGCTCGACGGGCACATCGCGCACATCGGTCGCCACAATGGTCCCGACCCCTTCACGCGCCAGTGCAGCCACCACGCTGCGGCCCAGAAAACCGTCGGCGCCTGTGACCAGAATGCGGCGGCTTATCCACCCCATGCCGGTCATGTGCGCTGCTCCTTGCGGGCATCGGCCGCCGGTAGTTCGGCGGGCCTGCGCCCCCACCAGCATGCCAGCGCCAGCCCCGCGATGATGTCCCAGAAGCCCCACACGCCCGCCACCACGGCCATACCGCCTAGCCCGCCAAAGAAGCTGAAGATCAGCACGAGGCCCAGGCCTGCATTGCGGATACCCACCTCGATGCTCACCGCGCGCCGGTCGTAGTCCGGCAAGCCGCTGAGCCGCGCGCAGGCGTAGCCGGTGCCGAAGGCGAGCGCATCGTGCAACGCTACGGCCAGCAGCACCAGGCCCACGTAGTCCAGAAAGTAACGCCAGTTGCCCGCCACCGCGCCCACGATGAAACCGATGAGACACAGAAAGCTGAGGATGCGCACGGGCTTGTTCACGCGCTGTGTGAAGCGCGGCAGCTTTTCTGCGCACAGGATGCCCAGCACAAAAGGCAGCCCGATGATCACCACGATGTGACCCGCCATCTCCAACGGGTCAAGCGCAATACTGCGCAGCAGCGGCGCCGCCGTGGGGTGCATGCCGCCCCAGAACGCGAAGTTGAGCGGCATGAGCACGATGGCCAGCGCGTTGGAGATGGCCGTCATCGACACCGACAGCGCCACATTGCCTCCTGCGCGGTGCGTGAGGATGTTGCTCACATTGCCGGGCGGGCAGCAGGCGACCAGAATCATGCCCAGCGCGATGCTGGGCCCGGGCTTGAGTAGCAGCGTGAGCACAAAGGTCACCGCAGGCAATACGATGAACTGCGCGGCAATGCCCACCGCCATGGCACCGGGCATGCGCAGCACGCGCTTGAAGTCCGCCACGCGCGTATCCAGCGCAATGCCGAACATGAGAAAACCCAGCACCACATTGAGCACCACCAGCGATGCGGGGTTGAAGTTGAGGCGTATTTCGTCCACAGGCAGCATGGGGTCAGTCCTTTCTGGCGAGGGCTGCGGCGGCAGCGCGCACCGCGTTGCGGTAGGTGTCCTTGTGCACGTAATACGCCATGCGTTCGAGCTGGAGGTACTTGAAGCCACCCGACAGATCGGGCGGCGGCCCGGCCTTGGCCTGTCGTAGCGCCTCGGCGCGCGGGGATCCCTCGGCCTGCGCCTTGAAAAAGCGCGCCACCAGCTCCGCCTGTTCATAGCGGCCCTGCCAGCCGATACCACTGGCCTCGATCATGCCCATCACGGCTAGGTTGTCGAAACGGGGTGACAGGATGTTGAGGTAGAGCTGCGGCGCCATGCCCTGCCAGTTGAGCAGGCTGTGGTCGATGAAGGGGTAGTGCAGCTTGTAGCCCGTGGCACAGAGCACCAGGTCATAGTCCTGCGCGCTGCCGTCCTTGAAGTGCACCGTATGGCCTTCAAAACGCGCGATGTCGGGCTTGACGTGGATGTCGCCATGGCCCAGGTGGTGCAGCACCAGCGAGTTGACCACCGGGTGCGACTCGTACATCTTGTAGTCGGGCTTGGGCAGGCCAAAGCGCGCAGGGTCGCCAGTGAACCATTGCAGCACCACGCTGTCCACCTTTTGCTTGAGCCAGGGCGGCATCTTGAACTTGCCGCCCAGCGTGTCTGCAGGCTTGCCGAACACATACTTGGGCACGAAGTAATAGCCGCGCCGCACCGAGATGTCCACGCTGCGCGCGTAGTGCACCGCATCCACCGCAATGTCGCAGCCCGAGTTGCCCGCGCCCACTACCAGCACGCGCTTGCCTTTGAACAGCTCGGCGCTCTTGTAGGCGCTGGTGTGCAGCAGCTCCCCGTCAAAGTGCCCCTCAAAGCGCGGCATGCTGGGTTCGGCCAGCGTGCCGTTGGCAATCACCACGCCCTTGAACTCTGCCGTTTGCGCGGGCCCACCGTGCTGCGTCCAAGTCACGCGCCATAGCGGCGCAGAGCCCTCCCCCACCGGTTCGACCCGGAGCACGCGCGTGCCAAACCAGAAATGCTGGCGCAGGCCAAAGTGCTCTGCAAAGTCGAAGAAATACTGGCGCATGTCCCGGTGGCTCGGATAGTCGGCCACTTCGGGACGCATGGGGAACTCGGTGAACTCCGTGGTGTGCTTGCTGGAGATCAGGTGCGCCGATTCGTAGACCGTGCTGCGCGGGTTGTCGATGTTCCACAAACCACCCACATCGGTGTGTGCTTCAAAGCCCTGGAAAGGCACGCCCAGCTTCTGCAGATTGCGCGCCGCGGCCAGCCCGCTCGGGCCGGCGCCGATGAGGGCGATGTGGCCGCGCATGTCCTGCGCGAGCGGCGTCGAAGGGCTTGTCTCTGTCATCGTTGTTGTTGTCGTCATTCGCTTTTTTCTCTCTCAGGTGTCGATATTCTTGTCGGCACGCACTGGCAACCCCGGAATGGCGGTGGCCCCCGCTTCGCCCACGCGCGGCTTGCGCGGCTGGCCCAGCAGCAGCCGGTCGTGCAGAGCGTCAGGCAACAGGTTCAACAGGCGCGCCAGCCAACCGATGCGCGCGGGCAGCACGATGTGGGTGCGCCCCCGGGCCACAGCGGCCAGCAGGGCACGCGCGGCGTCCTCGGGCTCCATCAGGCCGGGCATGGCAAAACGGTTGCCTGCCGTGAGCGCGGTGCGCAGGTAGCCAGGGCTGACCGTGCTCACCACGATGGAATCGCCGCGCAGCTCGGCACGCAGACTCTCCAGGTAACGGATGAGCCCGCCCTTGCTGGCGCAGTACGCGCCATTGCCCGGCATGCCCCGCCAGCCCGCAATGCTGGCCACCCCCACCAGCGCGCCGCGCCGCTGTGCGCGCAGGGCCGACACAAAGGGCTGGAAGGTGGTGGCGGCGCCCAGCAGGTTGATCTCCAGCATGCGCCGCATCACGGCCAGGTCGTCGGCCTGGGCGGAGTCAAAACCCCCGGCCACCCCGGCATTGGCGATGACGAGGTCCGGCGTCCCTCGGCGGCCCATCCAGTCGGCGGCCATGGCCTGCATGGCGGTAACGTCCGCCACATCGGGCGTATAGACAGCACAGCGCTCTGGCGCCAGTGCGGCCAACGTTTCCAGCGCGGGCCGGTTCAGGCCCACCAGCGCCACGGCGGCGCCCTGGCCGATCAGCTCGCGCGCCAGCGCCTGGCCCAGCCCGCCACAGGCGCCGGTGAGCACTACGTTCTGGAAAAAGGCGGACATGAAGCTCCCGGTGAATTGGGTTTGCAGCTTAGCCACAATGCTGAATAATCCCGAAATGTTTTATGAATTCGTCTCGAATTCCGAGATTTATGACCAACACACCGCCCAGCCTGCGCTTGTTTGAACTGCTGGAAACGATGTGCGCCCAGGGCCAGCCCTTCAGCCTGGGCGATGCCATCGAGGCCACCGGCTGGCCCAAGCCCAGCGTGCACCGCATGCTGGGCCAGCTGGAGGCTGGTGGCCTGCTGGCGCGCGAGCCAGACGGGCGGCGCTACACCCCCGCACCACGTCTGCTGCGCCTGGCCGAAAGCACGCTGAGCGCGGGCACCCAGCATGGGGTGCGCCACGCTGTGCTGCGGCAACTGGTGGCGGACATTGGAGAAAGCTGCAACCTCACGGCGTTGAGCGGCGCTGAAGTGATCTACCTGGACCGGGTGGAGTCAGCCTTTCCGCTGCGCATGGAGCTACGGCCCGGCACCCGCGTGCCCATCCACTGCTCGGCCAGCGGCAAGCTGTTTCTGGCCCACCTGTCGCCCGCACGCCGGGCCGCCATCCTCGACGGTCTGCCCCTCACCCGCCACACCGCCACCACTCTGACCGACCGCGCCGCGCTGGAGGGCGAACTGGAGCAGATCCTGCGGCAAGGCTATGCCACGGACGCCGAGGAGTTTGTGGACGGCCTCGTATGTGTGGCTGTGCCCGTGATGGCGGGCGGACGGCGGCAGGTGCGCAGCGCCGTGGCACTGCAGGCACCTGCGGCCCGCATGCCACTGACGCGGGCGCTGCAACTGGTGCCCCGGCTGGGAGAAGCCGCACAGGCACTGAGCCGGACCTGGGCTTGAGCCATCACGCAACACCCCCTGACGCATTCACCATCTGCTCTCACCATGCCACTGAACTACCTCGACTTTGACTACAGCGAAGACGCTGACGGCAACGGCACCCTGGATGCCATGGCCAGCGTCTTGCCGGCGCAACTGCCTGCCTTGCAGAACGAGATCGCCGCCGTGCTGGCCTGGGCGCATGCACACTGGCCTGGTGCCTGCGCACCGCTGGAAGACGGCGGCACCTGGCACTACGACCTGCATGGCGTGCAAGAGGTGCAGAGCCCGCTGACTTTGTCCTTTGATGAAGCGACCGGGCAACTGCACACGACCACCGGCAGTGCCGCGCCACCACGCACCACGCTGACCCTGACCCTCAGCGGCAGCAGCGACTTCTGCACCGCGTTGAGCGAAGCCTTCGAAGTGGAATGAGCTTCCTCGTCACGACCCGGCTCCCCCAACCAGATCAAAGGGTTAACCCCAATTAGCGACCAAAAGCCCCACGTTGCAAACAGGTTAGTGCTCCAGGCCATGCCTTTCTAAGGCCCGGCGTTACAGTTGCGACTCATTAGTTCAACCCGAGACTGGAGAGTTTCATGCTGTCACGCCGTCACTTCCTGGGCGCAAGCCTGGCCACCACCGTTTACGCTGCGGGCTCGTTCGTGCCCGTGTGGGCGCAGAACGCACCCAATTTCGGCACGCCCACCTTGCCCAGCCCTGGTTTCCGTCGCATGAAGGTGGGAGACGTGGAGGTGATCGCACTGAACGATGGCATCACTCGCCGCCCTTTGGGGGAAGAATTTGTGAAGAACGCACCGCTGGCCGAAGTGCGTGCGCTGCTCGCATCGCAAGGCCTGCCCACCGACTACATCGATGTGCCGTACACCCCCTTCCTGGTGGTGGCGGGCGCGCGCAAGATCCTGATCGATACCGGCCTGGGCGAGTTTGGTGGTGCAACCACCGGCAAGCTGCTGGACAGCCTGCGCGCTGCTGGCATGCAGGCCTCCGACATCGATACCGTGCTCGTCAGCCACTACCACGGCGACCACATCAATGGAATCCGCAACAAGGCGGGTGAGCTGGTGTTCCCGAAGGCCAAGGTGATGGTGCCTGCAGCCGAACATGCCTTCTGGATGGACGACGCGCGCATGGCCGCCGCCCCCGCAGGCATGAAGGGTGCGTTTGACAATGTGCGTCGCACCTTCGCCACCATGCCAGCCGATACGCTGGTGCGGTTTGAAGCGGGCACCGAGGTTGCGCCAGGCATCCAGTCGGTGGCCGCCTACGGCCATACGCCGGGTCACACGCTGTTCGAGTTGAAGTCGGCAGGTCAGAACTTCTTCTATGTGGCAGACCTGACCAACGTGCCCGCATTGTTCGCGCGCAATCCCGACTGGGCCGTGACCTTTGACATGGACGCAGAGGCTGCGCGAAAGGTCCGCCGCGAGGTGTTCCAGCGCATCACCACCAGCAATGCCATGCTGGGTGGCTTCCATTTCCCCTTCCCTGCGTTTGGCCGCGTAGCAGCAGCGGGCAATGGCTATGCCTTCCAGCCAGCTGCCTGATGCCGAAGCAGCCGGGGATCAGGCTGCGACGCAAGGTACGCGCGTCACACGGCGAACCTTGCTGGGCAGGGGCGCGGCAGGCGCACTGGGTAGCGGACTGGCCCTCACAGCCCTGCAGACCTGGGCGGCCCAGGAAGCGGGTGGCGAGGCCTTGCTGCGCCAGGGCGGAGTGGTGGCGTTGTTTCGCCACGCGCTGGCCCCCGGCACCTTCGATCCCCCGGGTTTCCGCCTGGGCGACTGCGGCACCCAGCGCAACCTGAACGATGAAGGCCGGACCCAGGCCCGGCGCATTGGCGAGTGGTTCCAGGCGCGGCAACTGCGTCCGGAGAAGGTGCTGTCAAGCCCCTGGTGCCGCTGCATCGACAGTGCCACCCTGGCTTTCGGTGCACCAGAGGTGTGGACGGCTCTGGGTTCGCCCAGGGGCTACTCCGAGACCACGGGTGAGAGCCACCTGCGCGAACTGCGCCAGGCGCTGGCCGCAGCGTCTGCGCGCAATGGCCGGTTTGAGGTGTGGTTCAGCCACATGTTTGTGCAGTCCGATCTGGCACGCGACAGCACCAGCTCGGGCGATGCGCTGATCTTGCGAGCCCCCCGAGGTGGCGACGTGCAGGTGCTGGCGAAGCTCTCGGTCACCGGATCAACCTGACCAGCGCCTGCTGATGCTGGCGGCAGATCGCGCTCCCGCGCAGCGTGGTGCACGGGCCATCGGACTACACGCTGGCGATGCCCTGGGGCGTATCCTGGAGATTCCCAGCCCTGCCAGATACCCCGGCGCGGCGCACACCCAGGAGCCGCCGATGACACCGTCCCACACACTGGGTGAACCCGCAGCCTGCAGGCCCGGTCGCTGAGAGCTGCTATGGCCTTCCTCTCCAGCGCCCCCCGCCTTACCACCGCGTCCAACGAGCCTGCGCGATGGCCCGCGAATACCGGCGCGCCCCTGGCGCAGGCAATCCCAGGCAGCCAGCGTGGTGTTCGCATGGACCTGCAGATTGACCTGCGCTACGAGATCGACAGCTACGGCGCCGATTTCGTGTTCAACATCCACGCCGCACAAACACCCCACCAGATCGTCTACAACGAGCGCCTGGTGCTCAGCCAGGACATTCCCCACCAGATCCACACAGACCCTGCGACGGGTAACCGCTATCTCCGGCTGCATGGCGAGCCCGGCATGCTGGAGTTGACCTACAGCGCTACGGTGGACATACGCCACTACCGTGCCGACCCCACCCAACTGGCCGAGGTGCCCGTGCGGCATCTGCCGCCGCATGTGATGGGCTACATCTACCCCAGCCGCTATTGCCAATCTGACCGCCTGCTGCGGCTGGCCCTGAACGAGTTCGGCGCCTTGTGGCAAGGACACAGCCGCGTGCAGGCTATCCGTGACTGGGTGAACCGGCATGTGGCGTTCACGTCCAACACCTCCAACTCCAACACCTCGGCCGTCGATACGCTGGTGGAACAGGTCGGGGTGTGCCGGGATTTCGCCCACCTGATGATTGCACTGTGCCGCGCCGTGAATATTCCGGCCCGCTTCACCACGGGCACCGACTACGGTGCCGACCCAGCGCTGGGCCCGCCGGACTTTCATGCCTACGTGGAAGTGTATCTGGGCGACCGCTGGTATCTGTTCGACCCCTCCGGCACGGCCATCCCCATGGGGCTGCTGCGGTTTGGCACCGGCCGAGATGCCGCCGACGTGGCGTTTGCCACCATCTTTGGCGGAGTGCGGGCACAGCCCCCCACCATCCACACCCGCGCGGTGGAGGACCCTGCTCAGGGGTGGGTGCTGCCGCACCACTGCGCCGAGGCGCTGTCCACCGACCAGGGGACGTCTTACGGGGCGCGTTTCGTCGCGCAATAGGGAGTTCGACCTTCCGCCTGCCGCCTCTGGCGGGGGCGGCAGAAAGGCCTGTTGGCCACCCCTGATTGCGGCTGTGGCCTAATATGCCCCTTTTCTCCACTTTCTCAGAGACCTACCATGGGCAACAAGATCGTCACCGAAGCAGACCGCAAGCGCACCCCCCAACCCAAGCCAATGCCCGGCGTGACGCTGAACACCCCTGGCCGTGGCCAGCGCGTGAGCCTGGAGCGTGGTGTCGCCACGCGCAGCAAGAAGAACCCTGGCAAGCGCTCGCGCAAGGGCGGCTGATCAGCCCTCCGGGGGCGCTGCGGCGCTCCGCCACCCACAAAAAAGCCCTCGTCAGAGGGCTTTTTTTGTGGGCGATACAGCCGTTATTGCAACGGGGCCGGCATGGTTTCCACATGGCCTCTGGCGGGCAGGATGATGTGAAACGCTGCACCGCTGGCCGGAACGTTCTCGGCAAAGATCCGCCCCCCCATGGCCTCGACGATCTTGCGGCAGATGGCAAGGCCCAGGCCCGTGCCCCCAGATCCATCCTTGGTCTTACTGGACTGCACAAAGGCCTCAAAAATGCTCTGCAGCTCTGACGGAGGGATGCCCGGGCCCTCATCCCGTACCACCAGATGCGTCTGGCCCTGCGGGTCAGCGTAGCCCTCCAGGGTGATCGTGCTTCCAGGCGGCGAGAACTTGATGGCGTTGGCCACCACGTTGCGGATCACCTGCTGAAACCGCAACGGGTCGGCCTTCGCCACCAGCGGAAGGTCAGGCATGCGCAAATCCATCATCAGGTGGCTGCGTTCCAGCAAAGGCTCCAGCTCGCGGATCACCGGGCGCACCACGCCGCGCAAGTCGATGCGCTCCATGTGGAATGTGCCCACCGTGCTTTCCAGCTTGGAGACATCTAGCAAGTCGTTCACCAGCGTCAACATGCGCTGACCCGCAGAATGGATATCTTCAAACATCCCTGCCAGCTTGGGCTGCGCGCGCCCACGCAGCATGCCCAGTTCGGCATAGCCCAGAATGGACTGCAGCGGCGTGCGCAGCTCGTGGCTCATGTTGGCCACAAACTCCGACTTGGTGCGGGATGCCTCCTCGGCCGCGTCACGCGCCTCCCGGGTGGCGCGCTCGGCCTCACGGAACTCGCTCACATCCATCAGGATGGTGAGCACACCGGTGACTTGGCCGTGCTCATCGGCAATGGCCGCCTTGGCCAGGCGCGTGTCGCGGCGCGATCCGTCGCCATGGCGCACCTGGGTCTCGACGAGGGCACGCCCCCCCCAGCGCAGCAGCTGCTTGTTGGCCGACTTATGTACGTTTGCCTCGTCTGGCGGCAGGCACTCGTCAAAGGCCTTGCCCAACACGGCGGTGCGAGTACGGCCTTTGTATTCCTCCCAGGCCTTGTTCACGCGCACAAAGCGGTTCTGGGCGTCAGTCACAGAGATGGGCAACGGGTTGGTGTCCAGCAGCAGATCCTGAAACGCAATTTGGGCCTGTAGCTGTTGTTGGGCCATCCAGCGCTTGGTTTCATCCACCGCGCTGCCCGCAAAACCAATCACACGCCCGGCAGCCACCATAGGCACCACTGCCACCTGGAACATCATCTCCTTGCCCTCGGCAGAGCGGGACACCACCTGGCATACCCGCACTCCATCCGGCGACCGGGGGTCGATGGCCCGCGCCACATCATTGCGGCTTTGTGGCTCGACCAGGTCGTGCAGACGTTTGCCAATGGCACGGTCAGGCGCCGTGCCCGTCATCACAGTCCAATGCGCATTCACGTAGGTGATCACGCCCTGCGCATCGGTGCGGAAAATCAGCTCTTGCACGCTGCGCATCAGCACCGACAGATCCCGCTCGTTGCGGGCAATGCGGGCCTGTGCAGCGTCAATGGCCAGCCGCGCCCGCTCACGGGTGCGCAGACCACGCCACACGGCAAAGGTCAGGCCCAGCACCAGGGCCACCAGGGCCAGGCCAATACCGATAAGCGCGCGGGCATCCGCCAGCCAGCTCTGCACGGCTGTTCGGTACGAGGTCTCGACCACCACCACCAGCGGCATGGCGGCAGAGGCCCGAAAACTGACGATCTGCCGCTCACCCAGCACACCCACGCCCAGGTAGGTGGCGTGCTCCTGCCGGGGCAGGAACTGGCTGAAGACGGGGATGTTGTTCACCCGCGTACCTGCCAGAGCAGCTGCGGCCCCCGAAGTGGCCAACACCTGGCCGCTGTACGAGGTCACAACCGAGTCAAAAACCTCGGACTCCAGCGTCAGGTGCTGAAAGTTGGACAGCGAGTCGGGATTGACCAAAGCCACCAGCACCAGCGCCTGCCCTGCTTCGTTCTTGTAGCCGTGCATCACAGGGATAAAAGCGACACCCGCAGGGGCCGCCGCCGCTGCGCCTCCCAGCCGCACACTTTGCAGGCTGCGGCCCGGGGTGAGGCCGCCCTGAACCGTCCGCCCCACGGCCACCAGAGGGCCGAGCTTGGCCAGGTCCACAAAACTCTCGGCCTCGCCGGGCTGGGTGCTGGCGACCACTCGCCCACCAGCGTCCACCACGGCCAACCCCCGAAGAAATGAAAGCGCCGCCAGCGCCTGGCCCAGGGCATCTTGCATACGCCGGGGTTCCGAGGCCACCGTCGTGAGGGCTGGCGATGTGGCCAGCGACTCCAGCGCCAGTTCGGCCGTCTGCATGGTGCGCGTAGCCTGATCCTCCAGCACCCGAGCCAGCATGGCGGCATGGTTCTGGTGGCTGGTACGCACCGTGCGAAAGTCGTTCACGGCCAACGCGCCGACGGCCACCAGTGCCGCCAATGCCGACAGCCCTCCGGTGATGAGGACCAGATGGCTGGTCTGCGACACCCACGTGCGCAGCCTGGTCCAGACCGAAGGGAGCGCCTGGAGGTCGGCCATATCAGCGCACCACGATGGCGTTCAGGCCATTTTGAGAGGCCGCGCGCTGCAGGCGGCCGTCGGCCTTGATGCGCGCCACAAAGGCATCCACCATCGCCAGCCAGGCGGCATCGCTGCGCTTGACTGCATAGCCATAGGGCAGCACCGAGAATGGTTCGGGAGACTCGATGAGCCGGGCCCAGTCGGCGTTGTCCATCAGGCGCCGGCTGTAGGGATAGTCGGTCATGAACACGTCAATGCGCCCGGCAGTCAGTTCGCGCTCGCGGGTGGTGGGCAGTTGGATGCGCACCAGCGTGGCCTGCTTGAGGCGCTGGGCCATGATGGGTTCCATGAACGTGCCTGCCTGCACCCCCACCAACACACCCGGCTTGTCAATGTCGGCCCACTGCTTGATGACCGTATTGGATTTGGTGGTGATGCCGTAAATGTCGCTGCGCATGTAGGGCTGTGTAAAAGCCAGCTTTTCCATCCGCTGGGGCAGCATGCCGATGGCAAACATGGCCACATCGCAACGGTCCTGGTTCAGGTCGTCAATGAGGGTGGGAAAAGAAGAGTCCACATATTCGACCCTGGCCTTGAGGTCGCGCGCCAGCTCGGCAGACAGGTCGATGTCGATACCCCCGAGTTGCTGTGTACGCGGGTGCCTGTAGGTCACGCCGTAGTAGTCCGGCCAGACACACACACGCAACACCGACTGGCTCTGGACCCGCTCGGCCACAGGCCCCGCCAGCGCGCTGGTCGCACACACGGCCAGTGCCACGCGGGTGACGGTCAACGCCCACGGTTTCAGCCACTGCATCATCGTCATCATCATTGAGAATCCTTGGATCAATAACACCACCGTGCCCGCAGTGGCCTGCCGCTAAGCAGTCAGAAAATGGGGATCAGGGCGCGTCGATCAGTGCATCAAAAGAGGGACATTCCTGCGTGATCTTGCAACGCAGCGCATCGATGGCTTCAGCATGCGCCAAAAATGTGTCTACGATCACCGGGTCGAAAGCACGGCCGCGCTCGGCCGCCAGCATCTCCAGCGCCACCGGGACCGCGAAGGCGGGGCGGTACACCCGGTCCATGGTCAGCGCGTCAAAAAAATCCACCACGGCGGTGATGCGGCCCGACAAAGGAATCGACTCTCCCGAGAGGCCCGCCGGGTAGCCTTGGCCGTCATAGCGCTCGTGGTGCGTGAGCGCCACCTCGGCCGCCATGCGAAACACTGGAATGTGCGAACGCCCCAGGATCTCGGCACCCATCGCGGCGTGGCAGTTCATGGTCTGGCGCTCTTCTGGGGTGAGCTTGCCGGGCTTCTTGAGCACGCTATCGGGGGTGCCGATCTTGCCGATATCGTGCATGGGCGCGGCCTTGCGCAGCATGCGTGCGTAGCCCACCGTCTGCCCCAGAGCCAGGGCCAGGGCCTCGGCCAGGTAACCAATGCGCACGATGTGCACGCCGGTGTCATCGTCCTTGAGGTCGGCCGCAGCCGACAGGTGCAACAGTGCTGCGTGGTGCGCGCGGGTGACCTCGCGCAGGGCTTCATTCCGCTCTCGGTACATGCGCCCGAAGTCGCGCACAAAACTCTCCATCTGAGCTGCAGCAGCCTCATCAAAGCAACGTGCATCGATGGGCTGCGCCAGCAGTTCGTGCTCGGGTCGAGGCACGGAGGTCACAGCGCCGCCTCCATGCGGTAGATGGTTTCCAGAACCTGCAGAGTGCTGAAGGGCTTCATCAGGTAATCGTCGGCTCCCGCCGCGAAGCCTGCGGCCCTGTCGTCCGACTGCACCCGGGCGGTCAACATGATCACCTTGGTGTGGCGCATGTCCGGGTCGGACTTGATGCGGCGGCAAACATCCAGGCCGTTAAGGGTGCCCGGCATCATCACATCCAGCAGCACGATGTCCGGCTGCAACTCACTGGCCAGCAGCCAGCCCGCATCGCCCGTAGCAGCCTCGTGGATCTCGAAGTCATCAAACTCCAGCGTCATCTTGAGCAGTTTGCGGATATCGATGTGGTCTTCGACGATCAGGATCTTTTTCATGGCGGTAGCCTTTGTGGGGCCGGGAATAGGCTTGGAATACAAAAAAACATGTTTTAACGTGATTTCTTGCCGTTGATTGAATCATATCAATCATTTTTATCAAATGCAAGTCGAGTAAAAATTAAAATTAGGAGAAAATGTGCGATCTATGCAATCTGACAATTCCCTCGCGGAGCACGCCATGGCCGACCACTACACCACGCTGGAAGTCGCCAAGATGCTGGGCATGGCCGTGCGGTCGGTCCAGCTGATGGTGGACCGCAACGAACTTGAGGCCTGGAAGACCCCTGGCGGGCACCGCCGCATCTCGCGTGCATCGGTGGAACGCTGGATGACCGCCCATGGCGCCGGCGGCGCTGCCCAGGCACCCGCCGTCGGCACTCCGGTCGCCGCCCGCCCGCCCCTGGCCGCACCGGTGGCACCTGCCAAAGGGCGTGCACCACAAATCCTGCTGATCGAGGACTCCATCCATTTCCAGAACCTCGTGGGCCTCATCGTGCAGCAGCACCTGCCAGGAGTGCAGTTGCATGTGGCGAACGATGGCATCACCGGCCTTGCGCTGTATGGGCAGATTCAGCCCGAGGTGCTTATCGTGGACATCCTGCTGCCAGGCATCGACGGCGCCACCTTGATCACCACGCTGCGCTCGCACCCCCAATTTGCGCGCAGCCACCTCATCGTGGTCACCTCGCTCGACGAGCAACAGCGCGAGCCTTATGCATTTGCCTTGCAGGGTGTGAAAGTGATCCACAAGCCCCGGCTGGTGGCCGAGTTACCCAGTGCTCTGGCCGCGTGCATTCCACAGGCCCAGGTATCCGCATGAGCGCGCCCAAGGTCCTGCTCGTGGAAGACGACAGCTCCATCGCACGCTTTGTGCAGATGGCGCTGGAGGAACTTCCCATCGAGCTGGTGACCTGCGCCAACGTGCCTGACGCCATGCAGGCGCTGCATGCGGGGGGTGTGGAACTCATCATTACGGACCTCATGCTACCGGGCGAGTCCGGCATTGACCTGGTACAGCGGCTGCTGCAAGAGCCTGTGCACGAAAGCCGAATTCCGGTGGCGGTGTTCAGCGCGGGCCTGACGCCGCCAGTGCGCGAGCAACTCCAGGCCATGAAGGTGTGGCGCATGCTGTCCAAACCTGCATCGGTGGCAGAGCTGGAGGCCTGTGTAACCGATGTGCTGGCGCTGGTGGCGGATACCCCTGCCAATGCGCCAGTCACAACAGCCACGCCTGCCGATGAAGCGGCCGACGATGAGGCTAAGGCCATTGCCACCCACTTTGCGGGCGACGAGTTTCTGTTCAAGGCCTACCACGCCAGTTGCCTGCAGCAGTTCCCTACCGACGTGCGGCAAGGTGACGCGGCCAGCGCAGCGCAAGACTGGCCGGCGCTGCGGCGCCTGGCACACAGCCTGGCCACCGTGCTGCTCACCCTGGGCCACCCGACCCAGAGTGTGCGCGCCCGCCAGCTGGAAAACGCAGCCGCCCAGTCTGCCGCAGAGGCATGCCAGGAACATTGGCGCATGCTGCGCGCTTTCCTGCTGCAGCTCTGATCCAACGCCAGCAGCCTGGCTGGCTGAACACCCTTGCCTTGAGAGCCCCGATGGCGGGCGATTGACCCACCCCATCGCCTTCTCCGGAAGGCGAATGTGAAGACCCATGAACAAGCCGGGGTGGGCTCATATTTCTGAAACATAACCATTCAGAGCAAAAAATAACCAATTGGTCTAATATAGAAACAATTGGTTTCAATCGCCTCAGATGCGGTGTGAAGCTCTCCTCCACCCCCGTCTCAGGCAGCTCTCCATGGACCCCAACGTCGTTTCCGAATACCGCCCCCACCTTGTCGCCATCTCGTTCGCATTGGCGTTCATTGGTTCATTGATCGCACTAATGGTCACACGCCGCATCCGCCACAAGGACGGATCGCTCAACCGCGCAGCGACTTTGACGGCCGGCGTGGCGCTGGGCGGCATCGGGGTGTGGTCCATGCACTTTGTGGGTATGGTGGCTCTGCGGCTGGACGTGGCCAGCAGCTACGGCATCGTTGAAAGCGCGGTGTCTCTGCTGGCGGCCGTGGCCTGCACGTCGGCCGCACTCATCGTGGTGTCCAAGGCCCCCCGGGAGCTGGCACGGATTCTGGGCGCAGGACTGCTGCTGGGCCTGGGTGTGGCGGGCATGCACTACCTGGGCATGTACGGCATGAAGATTGGCGGCTACATCCACTGGGACCTGCGCACCGTGGCGCTCTCGGTGCTGATTGCGGTGGCAGCAGGCACGGCCGCCCTGTGGCTGGCCTTCAACACCCGCCGCCTGGGCAGCCGCGTGGGGGCCTCCCTGCTGATGGCCACCGCCGTGTGCGCCATGCACTACACCGGCATGGGCGCGGCCGAGTTCGTCTGCACCACCCCCAACCGTTTTGCCACCGTGCAGGGTGTCGGGCTGGTCAGCTCGCTGGGCCTCGGCCCCATCGTGGCCGCCTGCGCATTTGCCATGGCCGTGCTGATTTCGGTGGATCTGTATGTGCAATGGATGCAACGCTCCATCGGCCAGCAGCGCCGCCGTGCGGCCTGAACCAGACAGCCACCGCAAAACAAGGGCTGCACCAGGGTGCATTCGGCCCACTCTTCAATAAGATGGCGACCATGATCACCCTGCACCACCTCGAAACCTCGCGCTCGCAACGCATTCTCTGGCTGCTGGAAGAGCTGGGTGTGCCCTACGAGCTCAAGATCTATGCGCGCGACAAGGCCACCAAGCTGGCCCCGCCTGCGCTCAAGGCCATTCACCCCCTGGGCAAGTCGCCAGTCATCACCGATGGCGACGAAGTGATTGCCGAGTCGGGCGCCATCATCGAATACCTGGTGGACACCTATGGCGAGCAGGCCCGTGGCGACCTCGCCCACCTGCAGCCAGCACCTCGCACCGCTGAGCACCGCCAGTGCCGCTTCTGGATGCACTATGCCGAGGGCTCGCTGATGAACTGGCTGGTGATGAAGCTGGTATTCAAGACCATCCCCACGCAGCCCATGCCGTTCTTTGTGAAGCCCATTGCACGCGCCCTGTGCGGCACGGTGCAGCAAAAGCTCATCGACCCCAACGTGGACACGGCGCTGGCGTTCATTGAAGAGCACCTGGGCACCCACCGCTGGTTTGCGGGGGAGCACCTGACCATGGCGGACTTTCAGATGAGCTTTGCGGTGGAGGCGCTGATGTCACGCGCCAACGACGCAAGCCGCTGCCCGCACCTGCAGGCCTATCTGGAACGCATGCATGCACGCCCGGCCTACCAACGGGGCATCGCCAAGGGCGGCCCGGTGGTGATCGAGGCCTGAACGCACGCCACCATGTCTCGCTACGCGATTCTCTTCGTGTGCATGGGCAACATCTGCCGTAGCCCCACCGCCCACGGCGTGTTCCGCCACAAGATCATCCACAGCGGCCTGGCGCACAGCGTGGTGGTGGACTCGGCAGGCACGCACAACTACCACCCCGGCGAGCCGCCCGACACCCGCACCCAGCGCCACGCGGCGCAGCGCGGTTATGACCTGTCAGACCTGCGGGCCCGGCAACTCATTGATGCAGACTTTGTCCGATACGACTTGATCCTGGCCATGGACTGGGACAACCTGGCCCTGGCGCAGGACCAATGCCCGCCCGCACACGCGCACAAGCTGCGGCGCATGACGGAGTTCTGTCTGCAATTCGACAGCCCGGTGGTGCCTGACCCGTACTACGGCGGCAGCCAGGGGTTTGAAGAGGTGCTGGATCTGGTGGAAGACGCCTGCGAAGGGTTGCTCAGGCACGTGCAGCGGCAACTGCAGGCGCAGGAACCCAAAGCCCGGCACTGACCTGCCTGCGTGGCTACCGCACTCCGCACACCAGGGCGCCGGGGTCGTTGTGCGCCTGCTCGCGGTCGTTCTTGGCCTGGGCCACCTCCATGTCGCGCGGGAGGGTCACGCCGTTCTTGACGGCCAGGATCTCGGCCATCACGCTCACCGCAATTTCGGGCGGCGTCTTGCTGCCGATGTAGATGCCGATGGGCCCACGCAGGCGTTGCAGACTGGCTTCGGTCTGGTCAAAGTGCTCGATCATGCGGGCGCGCCGCGCCTCGTTGTTGCGGCGCGAGCCGATACCGCCCACGTAGAACGCCTCGGTGCTCAAAGCCTCCAGCAGTGCCAGGTCGTCCAGCTTGGGGTCGTGCGTGAGGGCCACCACGCAGGTGCGGCGGTCGGGCTTGAAGGCCAGCACCACATCGTCGGGCATGTCGCTCACCACCGTGGCACCCGGCACGCTCCAGCTGCCCCGGTACTCCTCGCGCGGGTCGCACACCGTCACGGCAAAGCCGTTAAACAAGGCCATGGTGGCCAGGTACTCGGTGAGCTGCCCCGCCCCGATCAGCAGCATGCGGTACTCAGGCCCGAAGGTGTTGGTGAGCTGCTGTGCATCCACCTTCAGATCCTCGGGTGCCTGCGTAGGCGCCAGGGTCACGGCGCCATCGGACAGGCGCACGGTGCGCTGCACCAGGCGCCCAGCGGCCAGCTGGGCAATCAAATCGGCCAGCCGCGCGGGATCAGGGTCGTATTCCAGCAGCAGCTCCAGCGTGCCGCCACAGGGCAGGCCAAAGCGGTGGGCCTCGTCGGCGCTGATACCGTATTTGACAAACGATGGCGGCCCGCTGGGGATGCGGTGCTCGGCACCGTCTACCGCAGCGCCCGCCTGGGCATAGGCGCGGGTGTGGCGGTCGATCAGGTCGTCCTCAATGCACCCGCCCGACACCGAACCCACCACCGCGCCGTCTTCGCACAGCGCCATGATCGAGCCCACCGGCCGGGGCGACGAGCCCCAGGTGCGCACCACCGTGGCCAGCAGCGCACGGCGCCCTGCGGCACGCCAGCCCTGCAGCGTGCGCAGCACGACGACGTCCAAATTTTCCATGACTCACTTCCTTCCGGTACCCATAGCACTCAACCCCGATTGAACCACCAGGCCAGCAGTACGAGGGCCGCCACGCCAACACCCCACGTCCACGCAGGGATACCGCCACCCTGGGTGGCACTCCCCCCTTCCACGGTGCCTGGCTGAGTGACGGCATCGGCACTGGCTGCTGCATCTGCCGGGGGGGCTTCAGCGCGCGGAAAGCGGCGCTGCATCTCGTCGTCGAACCGCTTGAAGAAGTCTTCGGCCATGCTCTTGGCGGCGCCGTCGATGAGGCGCTGGCCCAGCTGCGCGATCTTGCCGCCCACCGAGGCATGCACGGTGTAATGCAGCTCGCAGCTGGCCTGCCCCGCCGCATCGGGGGGCAACGGCACCAACTTGACCTGGGCATTGCCCTTGCCAAAGCCCGCCACGCCGCCGGAGCCGTCAAAGGCAATGTTGTAGCTCTCGGGCGGCACGATGTCGGACAGCGTGATCTTGCCGGCGAACTTGGCCGACACGGGCCCGATCTTGAGCGCCATGGCCACCGAATACTGGTTCTCGGCCGTGGGCTCGACCTTGTCGCAGCCGGGAATGCACAGCTTGAGCACCTCAGGGTCGTTGAGCGCCTCCCAGGCCTGTTGCTGGCTGACGGCAAGGGTTCGGCTGGCTTGCATTTCCATGGTGGGTCCTCTCGGTCTTCAATGGGTGTGGATGTTGTGGGAATTCAATCGGTCCGCTGCATGGCTGGGCTCGATGCGGTGCGGTGCCGCGCCCTCATTGCCGCAACACGCTTGCCAGGCTGGCGGCCAGGTCCTTCAGGTGGCTCAGGTTGTGCACGGCCACCATGCCGTGGGCCTGGCGGTGCAGGGCCGACGCACCGCGCGCCGTGGGGGCATACCCCTCGTAGCGCAGCAACGGGTTGAGCCACAGCAGGCGGCCACAGTGGCGACGCAGCCAGGCCAGCTCGCGCTCCAACACCTCGGGGGCGCCCGTGTCCAGCCCATCGCTGATCAGCAGCACCAGCGTGCGCCGCCCCACCAGGCGCCGCGCATGCTGCAGGCGCAATTGGCCCAGGCTGTCGCCCATGCGGGTGCCGCCCGCAAAGTCGGTGATGGCATGGCTGGCCGTCTCCAGCATGGCGTCGGTGTCGGCGAGGCGGAAGGCGGGCGTGAGGTCGGTCAAGCCAGTGCCAAAGGCAAACACGTCCCGGCGCACGGCAGCGCCGGTGTGGCGCGGCGCGGTGGCGGCGTGCAAGAAGGCCAGCAGTAAACGCGCGTAGCGCTCCATCGAGCCCGACACGTCCACCAGCACCAGCAGCGGCAGCGGTTGCTGGCGGCGCTGCAGCAAGGGGATGTGCAGCACCTCGCCCCCACTGCGCGCCGCATGGTGCATGGCGCCGGGCCAGTGCGGGCGGCTGCCGCGTGCGCCCGGCCG
>NZ_QAIM01000543.1:28627-28934 GCF_003061035.1 Acidovorax sp. HMWF018 | reverse complement strand
GGCACATCGCGTGCCAGGCGCTCCACCAGGATGTATTCGCTGGCCGAGAGCTGGTTGAAGTCCGCCTGCCGCAGGCGCTGCAGGTCGCTGGCCGTCATGGCGGCATCGAATTCGATCTTGTCTTCTTCGCGTGCGGGCGGTGCGTTGCGCGCGGCACGCACGGGCGCCAGTGCCTCGCTCACGCGCGGGCGGCGTTTGACGGGCTCGGCCTTGGATTCCGCGCTGGGCAGCATCTGCGCCAGCAGCTTTTGTGCGACGTTGGGATTGCGAAAGTAGGCATCGAACAGCTCGCGGAACACCACACGGT
>NZ_QAIM01000543.1:23680-28617 GCF_003061035.1 Acidovorax sp. HMWF018 | reverse complement strand
CCGCCATATCGCGGGTAAGCGCGGCCACATCCTCGCGCTGCTTGAACAGGATGCCTGCGGTATCGGACACCACCTCGGGGTCCACCACGATAGTGTCGAGCGCCACCAGCGCCTTGGCCCATTCCACACTCTCGGCAATGCCTGGTGCGCGCTGGAAGGCGTTGGCAAACGGCTGGCTGCGCAGGCGGCCCACAAACTCTGCAACCTGCACGGCCAGCGCCTCGCTGGCGCCGGGCACCTGCGCGCGGACGATGGCCAGCTCGCGCTCGCGCTCGGGGTAGTCCAGCCAGTGGTACAGGCAGCGGCGCTTGACGGCGTCGTGCAGATCGCGCGTGCGGTTGCTGGTGAGCAGCGTGACCGGCGTGGCCGTGGCGCGCACCGTGCCGATCTCTGGGATGCTGACCTGGTACTCGCCCAGGTATTCGAGCAGGAAGGCCTCAAAGGGCTCGTCCGCGCGATCCACCTCATCGATCAGCAGCACGGCGCCCGGCGCTGGTGCCTGCAGCGCCTGCAGCAAGGGGCGGCGGATGAGGTAGCGGTCTTGGTAGACCTCGCGCTCCACCTGCGCCATGTCGGCACTGCCCTGCCCTTCCGCTGCCCGCATGTGCAGCAGCTGGGCGGCGTAGTTCCACTCGTACAACGCCTCGCGCTGCTCCAGGCCGTCGTAGCACTGCAGGCGAATGAGGCTGCGCGACAGCACTTCCGAGAGGGCTTTGGCCAGCGCCGTCTTGCCCACGCCAGGCTCGCCCTCCAGCAACAAAGGCCGCTGCAGCTTGAGCGCCAGAAACACCGCCGTGGCCAGGCGACGGTCGGCAAAATAGCCCACGCTTTGCAGGGCCTGCACCAGGGCGTCGATGGAAGCCGGAACCGGCGCGGCGTTCAACGAGTTCATTGCTATCCAATTCATAGCTGCCAGCGCATATTCCTCTAGCGCTTGCAGCCAATTTCACTCAAAAACCCGCCACCGGGTGCCGTACCACGGTGGCGGGGTTGCCTTCATGTCATCCCACCATTTGCTGCACAGCGCGCTGCGTTTGCACGCTGATGAGATTGGCGCGGTAGGCAGCGCTGGCGTGGATGTCGGCGTTCAGATCGCTCGCGTCGATCTTCACGCTGGCAGCCGACTGCGGGGTGAAGCTCTGGTTGAGCGCCGCCTCCAGCCCCGCATGGCGGAACACGCTGCTGGCCGCACCGGTCACGGCCACGCGCACGCCGCTGTCGGTCTGCGCCACAAACACCCCCACCAGCGAGAAGCGCGAAGCCGCCTGCTTGAACTTCATGTACGCAGCGCGTTTCGGGATCGGGAAGCGGATGGCGGTGATGATCTCGCCCTCATCCAGCGCCGTGGTGTACATGCCCACAAAGAAATCGTCGGCCTTGATCTCGCGGCGGTTGGTGATGACCGTGGCGCCCAGGCCCAGCACCGCACTGGGGTAGCAGGCGGCAGGGTCGTTGTTGGCCACCGAGCCGCCCAGCGTGCCGCGTGCACGCACCTGGCGGTCGCCAATGTGGGCGGCCAGGTCGGCCAGCGCAGGGATGGCGGATTTCACATCCGCACTGGATGCCACGTCGGCATGGCGCGTCATGGCGCCGATGACCAGCGCGTTGCCCTCGCGGCGGATGCCCGCCAGTTCGGCAATGCTGTTCAGGTCCACTATCTTTTCAGGGTTGGCCAGGCGCAGCCGCATGGACGGCAGCAGGCTTTGCCCGCCCGCGAGCAGTTTGCCGCCCTGGGCGATGAGCTGCGCGGCAGCGGCGGTGGAGGAAGGCGCTTCAAACGTGAATGCGTACATGGTGGATCTCCTTATGCCTTGGCGTGTTGAATCGCTTCCCAGACACGGTGCGGCGACGCGGGCATGTCGAAGTCCTTCACACCCAGGTGTCGCAGCGCATCCAGCACGGCGTTGATCACCGCCGGTGGCGAGCCAATGGCCCCGGCCTCGCCGCAGCCCTTGGTGCCCAGCGGGTTGTGGGTGCAGGGCGTGCACACATGGCCCAGTTTGAACTCGGGGAAGTCATCGGCGCGTGGCATGGCGTAGTCCATGAAACTGCCGGTGAGCAGCTGGCCCGTTTCGCGGTCGTACACGCAGTTCTCCAGCAGCGCCTGGCCAATGCCCTGCACCAGTCCGCCATGCACCTGCCCTTCCACGATCATGGGGTTGATGATGGTGCCGAAGTCGTCCACCGCTGTGAACTTGTCCACCCGTGTGTGGCCGGTGGCGGGGTCCACCTCGACCTCGCAGATGTAAGTGCCTGCCGGGAAGGTGAAGTTGGTCGGGTCGTAGAACGCGGTTTCGTTCAGGCCCGGCTCCAGCACGTCCAGCGGGTAGTTGTGCGGCACATAGGCTGCCAGCGACACCTGGCCGAACGGGATCTTCTTGTCGGTGCCACGCACCGTGAATTCGCCATTCGCAAAGTCGATGTCGCCATCGCTCGCTTCCATCAGGTGCGCAGCAATTTTCTTGGCCTTGGCCTCGATCTTGTCCAGCGCCTTCATGATGGCCGCGCCGCCCACACTGATGGAGCGCGAGCCATACGTGCCCATGCCGAACGGCACGCGGCCCGTATCGCCGTGCACGATGTCCACGTTCTCCACCGGGATGCCCAGGCGCGCGGCCACCACCTGCGCAAAGGTGGTCTCATGCCCCTGACCGTGGCTGTGCGAGCCGGTGAACACCGTCACGCTGCCGGTGGGGTGCACACGCACCTCGCCGCATTCGAACAGCCCTGCGCGTGCGCCCAGGGCGCCGGCGATGTTGGACGGCGCGATGCCGCAGGCCTCGATGTACGACGAATACCCAATGCCCCGCAGCAGCCCCTTGGCCGCGCTGGCGGCCTTGCGCTGCTCGAAGCCCGCCACGTCGGCCAGCTTGTTCGCCCCATCCATGCAGGCCTGGAAGTCGCCGGTGTCGTACTGCAGCGCAACCGGCGTCTGGTACGGGAAGGCCTTGATGAAGTTGCGGCGGCGGATCTCGTCCTGCGGCAGTCCCATCTCCCACGCGCAGCGGGTGACCAGGCGCTCCAGCAGGTAGGTGGCCTCAGGGCGACCTGCGCCCCGGTAGGCGTCCACCGGTGCGGTGTTGGTGAACCACGAGTCCACCTCCACATACACCTGCGGCGTGCTGTACTGCCCGGCCAGCAGCGTGGCATACAGGATGGTGGGCACCGCGCTGGCAAAGGTGCTGAGGTAGGCGCCCAGGTTGGCGTGGGTGTGCACACGCAGCGCCAGGAACTTGCCGTCCTTGTCTAACGCCATCTCGGCGTGGCTCACGTGGTCGCGGCCGTGGGCATCGCTCAAGAACGCCTCACTGCGGTCGGCCACCCACTTGATGTTGCGGTTGAGCTTTTTGGACGCCCAGGTCAGGCACACGTCTTCGGCGTACAGATAGATCTTGGAGCCAAAGCCGCCGCCCACATCGGGCGCAATCACGCGCACCTTGTGCTCGGGCAGGCCCATCACAAAGGCCGTCATCAGCAGGCGCTCGACGTGCGGGTTCTGGTTGCTGACGTACAGCGTGTATTCGTCGCTCGCGCGGTTGTAGCTACCGATGGCCGCACGGGGCTCCATGGCGTTGGGGATCAGGCGGTTGTTGATCAGGTCGAGCTGGGTGACATGCGCAGCGTTGGCAAATGCGGCGTCCACGGCGCCCTTGTCGCCGATGGCCCACTTGAAGCAGTGGTTGTCAGGCGCGATGTCGTGCAGCGCCGCACCGGTCACGGCGCCCGACGCGGCGTCGGCCACATTCACCACGGCTGGCAGCACGTCGTAGTCCACCTCCACCAGCTCGGCCGCATCGCGTGCCTGCTGCTGGGTCAGCGCCACCACCATGGCCACGTGGTCGCCCACATAGCGCACCTTGCCCTGCGCCAGGATGGGGTGTGGCGGCTCCTTCATGGGCTGTCCGTCAGTGCTGGTGATAAGCCAGCCGCAGGGCAGGCCGTTGATGTTGTCGGCGGCCACGTCGGCACCGGTGAACACGCCGAGCACACCGGGCGCGGCCTTGGCAGCGTCAATGTTGATGCTGTTGATCTTGGCGTGGGCGTGCGGTGAGCGCACGAACACCGCATGGCTCTGCGCGGCCAGCACCACGTCGTCGGTGTACTGGCCCGCGCCGGTCAGGAAGCGGTAGTCTTCCTTGCGCTTGAGCGATTCGCCGATGTGCGGCAGCTTGGAAAAGTCGGATGCACCCATGGTCTTGTCTCCTTGGATTGTTCTGGCGTGGGGACGGCGGGCGCGCTCAGGCGCCGGCCATGGCCTTCTGGCCGACCTGCACTGCGCGCACGATGTTCTGGTAGCCGGTGCAGCGGCAGATGTTGCCTTCGAGCAGCTCGCGGATCTCGCCTTCGCTGGCGTTCGGGTGGTTCTTGCACAGGTCCACCGCACTCATCACCATGCCCGGCGTGCAGAAGCCGCACTGCAGGCCATGGCACTCCTTGAACGCAGCCTGCATGGGGTGCATGGTGCCGTCAGGGGTGGCCATGCCTTCAATGGTGGTCACTTCAGCCCCCTGGGCCTGCACCGCCAGCATCGCGCAGGATTTGACGGCCCGGCCATTCACGTGCACCGTACACGCCCCGCACTGGCTGGTGTCGCAACCCACGTGGGTGCCAGTGAGCAGCAGGTGCTCTCGCAGCGCATGGACAAGCAGGGTATTGGGGGGGACGTCAACACTGGCAGCGCGCCCGTTGACCGTGAACTGGACTTGCATCTGGCTGTCTCCTGGAGTGGTTTTGGCTGGATAGGAGCGCGCTCACGATCTCGCGGAGGGGATCGGGATCACGCTCATCGCTCGCGCATCTTCTGCCGCGCCCCACGCCCCATCCCTAGGGACAACCCTAGATTTCCGGGGCCCCTGGCTGGATATTCTCAAAATGAAACATGCTGCAATGCACACTAGTCCACTGAATCCGGGAAATCGGGGGTGCGCCAGGGCTGC
>NZ_QAIM01000543.1:18673-23641 GCF_003061035.1 Acidovorax sp. HMWF018 | reverse complement strand
CCGCAGCCCTGGCCCGCAGGGTGAGGGTCTGGCAAGGCCGCACTCGTTGTTGCCGTGCTCGCCGGGTGTACAACATGGCTGCGCCCGGCGCCTAGATTGCGGCCTTGCCAGACCCTCACGCACCCCCGATTTCCCGGATTCAGTGGACTACCGCATCATGCGGACCTCCAGGAGCCTGTTCACCATGCTGATCTCCGCGCCCCACCCCGCTGCTGACCGCCACGCGCTGATTGCGCAGGCGCGCCAGAGCCTGCTGTCCGACGGTGCAGCGCCCGTGCGCGCCGAGGTGGAGCCGTGGATTGCGCGATCCTGGCAACGCTGCCTGGCGCGGGGCCTAGAGCCCACACGGCGCGTGGCGTTTGACGCCGTCAGCGCCACGGCGCTGCGCCACAGCCAGGAGCAGAACCACCACCTGCTGCGCGCGGCCCGGCCGGTGCTGGAGCAGCTGACCCGGGCCATTGCGGGCATGCGCTACTTCGCTATGCTCACCGACGCACGCGGCATCGTGGTCGATGTGCAAGGCCATTGCGACCGGAGCGACCCGCGCGCCAGCGCCATTGGCCGCGTGGGCATTGATTTATCGGAAGCAGCCGTGGGCACCACCGCCATTGGCGCCGCACTGGAAGAGCTGCAGCCTGTGTGGTTGCACCGGGGCGAGCATTTTTTTGACGATAACGCCAGCTACAGCTGCGCCGGAGCCCCGCTGTTCGACCCCCAGGGCCGCTGCATGGGCATGCTGGACCTGACGGGTGTGGATGTGCCCGAACGGCCCGAGCTGCGCCACCTGGTGGCCCGGTCGGCCCGCGCCATGGAAGACGCACTGCTGCTGCAACTGCCCCACGCACTGCTGCTGCGCGTGAACTGGCCGGGCTGCCCGCTGGGCGGTGAAGGCGACGGCCTGCTGACGCTGGACGTCGACGGCTGCGTGGTGGGTGCCAACAGCATGGCCCGCCAGCTGGTGCCGCAGCCCCTGCGCGCGCCCGGCCTGCCCGGTGCCCGCACCCACTGCAGCGACCTGCTGGCCATGCCCTGGACCATGCTGTTCGACGCGGCCCGCCAGCAACGCAGGGAGCCGCTGGATTTGCCGCTGTGGTCGGGCCTGCGGCTGCACGCGCTGGCGCAGCTGCCTGCGCACGCCCGCACCGTGGGCGACACCCACACAGCGGCGGTGCCAGGCATTGCATCCGCGCCCGCCCCGCTGCGCGAGGCCGAAGTGGCCATGATCCGCCGCGCCGTGCAGGAAGCGCGCGGCAATGTGGCCGAGGCGGCGCGTGCGCTGGGCATCAGCCGCGCCACGGTGTACCGCAAGCTGGGCGCCCCCAAAGGCGGGTGACAGGCCCGCGCCGCGGCCCACACCGCCGTACAGGCGTCCGGCGGCGGCATTTCAAGCATTTTTGGCCGATAGCGCTAGTGCAATATGCCTGAGCAGCTATCAAATAGATAGCAAATCAATCACCCCATCAACCGAGGCGCCTCGGGCCGCTCAGGCACGCGGCCGTCGCAGTCCCACTACCGGCTGCGCGCTGCGCCGCTGCTGACGCTCCAGCGCTCCGTCAGCGGCGGCTTTCAGCAGCCGCTGGAAGGACGGGCACTGGGCATGGCTCTCGGCCGGGCAGGCGGCTGCGTGCCGCAGGCCGTTGCTCATGGCCTTGAGGCGCTTGACCATGGTGTCGAGTTCGTCGGCCTTGGCTGATAGCAGCTGCCGGTCGATGTTCGGCTCGCCGCTGGGCAAGAACATCGACCGGATGTCGTCCAGCGAGAACCCGGCCGACTGCCCCAGCGCAATCAACGCCAGCTGGTCCATCACGCCGGGCGCAAACCGGCGGCGCTCGCCGGGTTGCCCCACCGACTGGATCAAGCCCTTCTCTTCGTAATACCGCAGCGTGGACGCCCGCAGCCCGGAGCGTTTGGCGACTTCGGCAATGTCCATGAAAAAACCTCTTGACCTCAAGTTGACTTGAACTTCTATATTCCGTGCAAAACCTTCTTTCGTCAACTTTCCGAGGTGTTTTGATGACTCTCTCACTGCAAGACATTCCCCTCGCCATGCTTCTGGGCATCGGCGCCACCGCCGTCATGGATGCCTGGCTGTTGCTGCTCAAAAGGCTGGGGGTGCCCACGCTCAACTTCGCCTTCATCGGCCGCTGGGTGGGCCACCTGGTGCGCGGGCAGATCGCCCACGCCGCCATCGCCAAAGCAACTCCGGTCCGGGGCGAGCTGGCCTGGGGCTGGCTCACGCACTACGCTGTGGGCGTGGCCTTTGCGGGGGTGCTGCTGTCCCTGCAGGGCGTCGCCTGGGTCCACAGCCCCACCCTGTGGCCCGCGCTGGCCGTGGGCATGGGCACCGTGGCGGCGCCGCTTTTGGTGATGCAGCCCGCCATGGGCTCGGGCTTTGCCGCATCGCGCACGCCCACCCCGCTCAAGAACTGCCTGCGCAGCCTTGCCAACCACACCGTGTTTGGCCTGGGCCTGTATCTCTCCGCGCTGGTCATCGCATTGATTTCACGCTGACCTGTCCCGCGCCTCCTCCCCGAAATCACTCTCAAGGAAACCACACCATGCAACACATTGCCATCGTTTACCACAGCGCCCACGGTCACACCGCGCACATTGCCCACCACGTGCTGGACGGCGCACGCGTCGTGCCGGGCGTCCTCGCCGAAATGGTCCGCGCCGAAGACCTGGCGCAGGCACCCGATCGTCTGCTGCGCTACGACGGCGTCATCCTGGGCTCGCCCACCTACCTGGGCGGGGTCTCCGGGCCGTTCAAGACCTTCATGGATGCCACAGGCCGCCTGTGGAAGACGCAGCAGCTCAAGAACAGGCTGGCGGCGGGCTTTACCGTGTCGTCACTGCCCGCGGGCGACAAGCAGTCCACGCTGATGTCGATGTGGGTGTTTGCCATGCAGCACGGCATGGTGTGGGTGGGCAATCCCATCCTGCCCGAGCAACACGCCGGGGTGCCGTACGACGAGGCGGCCAACCGCCTCGGCTCCTGGTCGGGACTGATGGCGCAGGCAGGCCACGGGGCGGCCGCCGATGCCTTTGTGCCCGGCGACACCAAGACCGCCCGCATGTTCGGCCAGCACTTTGCCGAGACGCTGCAACGCCTGAGCGGTGTGGGCGCACGCCAGCCTGGCGAGGAGGTTGCAGCATGATCCCCGCCCGCTATGGACCGGTGCTGTTCAGCTTGATCTTGTCGGGTGTGATGTCGCTGCTGGTGTCGGGCATCTCCACCTTTCGCGCGCTGCAGCCACAGCAGGACTTTGTGAGCCTCTGGGCGGGCGCGTGGCTGACCGGGTGGCTGTTTGCCTTTCCGGCGGTAATGCTGGCAGCGCCACTGGCCCGCAAGGCGGTGGCGCTGCTCACGGCCAGGGGCTGACCGCACAGGCTCGGTGTACCGCGCCGCTCACGCCCGCTCGTACCAGCCCTTGCTGCGGTTGACGATGTGCACCACCAGCAGCATCACCGGCACCTCGATCAGCACGCCCACCACAGTGGCCAGCGCGGCGCCGGAGTGAAAGCCGAACAGGCTGATGGCGGCGGCCACCGCCAGCTCGAAAAAGTTGGAGGCGCCGATCAGTGCCGATGGGCACGCCACGCTGTGCTTCTCCCCCACCGCGCGGTTGAGCCAGTAGGCCAGCCCCGCGTTGAAAAACACCTGGATCAGGATGGGCACGGCCAGCAGCGCAATCACCAGTGGCTGCTGCAGGATGGCTTGGCCCTGGAACGCAAACAGCAGCACCAGCGTGGCCAGCAATGCGGCGATGGACCAGGGCCCCATGCGCGCCATGACGGCATCGAACACCGCCTGCCCCTTGGCCAGCAGCGACCGGCGCAGCCACTGGGCCAGCACCACCGGGATCACAATGTAGAGCACCACCGAGGTCAGCAAGGTGTCCCACGGCACGGTGATGGCCGAAATGCCCAGCAAGAACGCCACCAGCGGCGCAAACGCGACCACCATGATGCTGTCGTTCAGCGCCACCTGCGACAGCGTAAACAGCGGATCGCCGCCGGTGAGGCGGCTCCACACGAACACCATGGCCGTGCAGGGGGCCGCTGCCAGCAGGATGAGGCCTGCGATGTAGCTGTCCAGCTGGTCGGCTGGCAGGTAAGGCGCAAACCAGTGGCGGATGAAAAGCCAGCCCAGCAGCGCCATCGAAAACGGCTTGACCAGCCAGTTCACCACCAGCGTCACGCCGATGCCCCGGGCGTGCTTGCGCACCTCGCCCAGCGCACCGAAGTCCACCTTCACCAGCATGGGGATCACCATCACCCAGATCAGCACGCCCACGGGCAGGTTGACCTTGGCGATCTCCATGCGGCCCACGGCCTGGAACACCGACGGCAAGAACTGCCCCAGCGCAATGCCCACCACGATGCACAGCAACACCCACACGGTGAGGTAGCGCTCGAACACGCTCATGGGGGCCGGCACGGGCGCGTCGGCCGGTTCGCACCGCACCGTCATGGCGTGTCAGCGGCACGCGAAAGCTCGCGCGCGGTGTGCTGCAGCAGGGTCTTTTCGAGCTTGTCGGCGGGCAGGTTGATGAGCAGCTCCAGCCGCTGGTGGATGGCATGCAAGGTCTTGCGGAAAGCCTCGCGCTTTTCATCGTCCGAGCCATTCCCCTCAGACGGGTCGGCGTAGCCCCAGTGCGCAGTGGCCGGGTGGCCGGGCCAGATGGGGCAGACCTCGCCCGCCGCGTTGTCGCAGACGGTGATGATGAGGTCCATCACGGGTGCGCCCGGGGTAGCAAACTCGTCCCAGCTTTTGCTGCGCAGGCCTTCGGTCGAGATGCCGGCGGCGCGCAGCACCTCCAGGCCCAGCGGGTGGGGTTGCTGGTTGTCACGCGGGCTGCTGCCCGCCGAGTATGCGTGGAACCGGCCCGGTGCCATGTCGTTGAGCAAGGCCTCGGCCAGGATGCTGCGGGCCGAGTTGTGGGTGCAAAGAAAAAGAACGTTCAA
>NZ_QAIM01000543.1:14474-18648 GCF_003061035.1 Acidovorax sp. HMWF018 | reverse complement strand
CCGCAGCACGCCGCCCGAGGGGCCGCAGGTGCAGGGGCTGCCACCGCCGCTGGCGCGCAGCAGGCGCCCGCAGATGAAGACGGTGTGGCTTCGTTGAAGACGGGGATGTCGCCCAGGGTGTGAAAGTGCTCCCATGCAATGCCCTGCGGGTCGGTCACCCAGTGCTTTTCGCTGCGGGCGTAGCAACAGGTGGTGTTGCCCTCGTCGAGCAAGGCCATGTCGGCGGCCTCGGCGCGGGCCTTCAGTTCGGCCAGCTCCGCAGCGTCGTCGGTCTGCATGCCAAAGTGGTCCAAGCCTGGCTTGGCGCCGCGCGTGGAGATGGCGAAGTTGACGCGCGGGTCCTCCAGCATCCACTTGGCGTAGTCTGCCTCCACCCGCGTGGGGGCCGCAGCAAACAGCTTGGAATAGAAGGCGATGCTCTGGGTCAGGTCATCGACATGCACATGGGCGTGGAAGCGTTTCATGGGGTTCTCCTCGGGGGAAATGGACAGAGGGACAGAGACGGTCAGCAATGGCAAGACGCGGCCGCGTCGGCAGGCGCGCAGCCCTGGCCTTCGCAGCAGTTTTCAGTGAGGTAGGCCAGCAGCGCATTCATGGTGTCGAACGCGGCGCGGTAGATCAGGTTGCGGCCCTGTCGCTCCTGGCTGATGAGCCCGGCATGCGACAGCTCCTTGAGGTGAAAAGACAGGGTGTTGGGCGCCACCTCCAGCTGGGCGGCCAAGTCGCTGGGGGTCAACCCTGCAGGGCCCGCTACCACCAGCGCACGGAAGACCCGCAGGCGGACCTCCTGGGCCAAGGCTGCGAGGGCTCGGACAACATCGGTTTCTTGCATGGATCAATAATACAACGATTGTTGAATTATTGAAATAGCATCCCAAAAATCACGAAAAACCCACACTCGCTCCAGGTGACCTCCAACCACCCGGAAGCGCACACCCGCCACAGGCTGTTACGCGTTGGCCCCGCCCCACGGTCGTATGATGACCCGCATACAAAAAAGGGCGGGAGCACGTGGACGATATGGTTTCAATCTGGCATGGCGCCATGCAGGTGTTTGTGGTGGGGTTTCCGCCACTGCTGCAAAGCCTGCTGTTCTGGGTCTTTGCGGCACTCGTCGTGCACGTGTGCCAGCAGTTGGTGGAGCACACCGCGTATTCCGTGGACCCGTCCAGCCGCCGCATCAGTGCATCGCACGCAGCCCTGTGCATTGGCTCCATTGTGTGGGCGCTGGATGTGGTGGGCCTGTTCCTGTACAACGAGCTGTCGCACCATGTGCTGGAGCTGGTGCCCGCGCTCAGCGGCCTGGTCATCATGGTGGTGAGTGCGCGGCTCACCATCCCCACCCTCAGCACCGGCGCCAGCAAGCGCCGCATTGCGCTGGCCAGCTTGTGGCTGGCGATGGGCACGCTGGCAGGGCACTTCACCATCACCAGCAGCCATGTGCAGAGTTTCGGGCAGATCAACCTGCCGGCCACTGTGCTGTCGCTGGGCATCGCCACCGGCATTTCTTGCTACTGCGCCATCCGCCACCGCGCCGCCAAGCTCAGTGTGCTCACCCCCCGCTACCGGGCCCAGAACTGGACAGACAAGCTGCTGTGCGGCGGCGCGATCCTGGTACTGCACTGGCTGTTGGTCAACACCTTTCCCATGCACCAGGGCAACCACGATGCGGCGTCCGATGGCGCTGCCTTGCTCGTTGTGATGCTGGTGTTTGCGATGGCGGTGGCCATGGAGCATCTGAGCAACCTGCGCTCGGACGCGGGGCGCCAGCAGCTGCTGCGGCGCGGGTTGTCGATGATGCGCACCTCGGCACTGGCCCACAACGCCCACACCGACATTCAGCAGTCGCTGATTGCCGACCACCTGGACCGTCTGCTGCATCCCGACAACCTGGCCCTGCATTTCCAGCCCATCATCCACACCCAGCGCACCGGGGTACAGCTGGAGGCGCTGCTGCGCCTGACCGACACCACCCTGGGCCGCATCAACCCCGAAACCTTCTTGCTGGTGTGCGAGCTGCAGGGCAAGACGGCGGAGGTGGACCGCATGATTGTGTGCAACGCACTCGATCATCTGTGCAACTGGCGAGCGCAGGGGATGGATGCAGTGTCGATCAGCGTCAATGTGGCACCGGTCACGCTGATGCACGAGAGCTTTGCGCCCTGGCTGGGCCTGCAGCTGGCCCAGCGCGGCCTGCCCCCGCGCATCCTGAAGCTCGAAATGACCGAGCATGCCGTGATTGCGCTGGGCCCCCAGATGGTGGCGGCCATCAGCGCGCTGAGCGCCTTGGGTGTGGCCGTTTTGATGGACGACTTTGGCGCCGGATATTCGTCGCTGGGCATGCTGGCCGAGCTGCCGATTGCGGGCATCAAATGCGACCGCCTGTTCGTACGCCAGCTGCCACACGACCGCCGCCGCCAGAAGCTGCTGCGGCACATCAGCTCGCTGGCGCGGGACCTGGGCCTGTCAGTGGTGGTTGAAGGCGTGGAGACGCCCGAAGAGCTGCGGGCCCTCGCCGCCGCCGGGCTACACCACATCCAGGGCTACCTGTTCAGCCGCCCCATTGCAGCGCCTGACGTGCCCAATTGGCACCGAACGCAACTGCAGTCGCAGCGTGCCGCATTGCAAGCACTGCTGCACACGCCGGGCAGTGGCCGGGACAGCGATACCTCTTTTGTGCCCACGCAGCCCAGCACGCCTTGGGCCTCGGGGGCATGACCCCCATGGCTGCACTGAAAACCCTGGTCCTGGGCGGCTACGGCAATTTTGGGGCGCGCATCTGTCGCGCCCTGGTGGGCGATGAGGCCACACGCCACCACATGGCCCTGCTGGTGGCGGGCCGGGACGCCTCGCAAGCGAAGGCCCTGGCCGCCTCGCTGGGCCACGGTGCGCAGGGCGTGGCGCTGGACCACCAAGTGCCGGGCCTGGCCGCCACCTTGCGCGAGTGGGGTGTGGGTCTGGTGATCCACACGGCGGGCCCTTTTCAGGCGCAAGCCTACAACGTGGCCCAGGCGGCGGCCGAGGCGGGCGCGCACTACATCGACCTGGCCGACGGCCGCCGGTTTGTGTGCGACTTTCCGGCCGCGATGCAGGCTGCATTCACTGCCGCCGGGCGCACGGCCATCGCTGGCGCCAGCACGGTGCCCGCGCTGTCCTCGGCCGTTATCGACCACCTGTGCGCGGGCTGGCAACACATCCACAGCATCGACATCTGCATTGCCCCTGCGCAACGAGCGCCCCGGGGCCAGGCCACGCTGGCGGCCGTGCTGAGCTACTGCGGCCTTCCCATCGATGTGTGGGATGGTGGACGGTGGCAGCCGTACCGGGGCTGGGCGCGGCCCAGCCCCGTCCAGTTCCAGCGGCTACGCCCCCGTCTCGGGGCGGTCTGCGACATCCCTGACCTGGAGATCTTTCCCGCCCATTACCAGGCCCGCGACCGTGTCACCTTTCGCGCTGCCCTGGAGGTCGGCCTGGCGCAAAGAGCCTTCGCCACCCTGGCAACGCTGCGCCGTTGGGGCGTGCTGCCCCACCCCGAAAAGCTGGCCTGGCTGATGCACCACGCGGGCGGCGCGCTGGACTTTCTGGGCACGCCGCTGGGCGGCATGGTGGTGCGTGTGGCGGGCGCGGATGCGCAAGGCCAGCCCCGGCGCCGCGCATGGCACATTGCGGCCGATAACGACCATGGCCCCGAGATTCCCTGCATGGCCGCCATCCTGCTGGCCCGCCGGCTCGCAGCCGGGCAACCGCTGCCCCGCGGGGCGCACACCAGCACCAGCCTGCTGCCCCTGGAGGCCTTTGCACCCGAGTTTGCGAAGTGGGGCATGGTGACCGATGTGGTGGAGGAATGAGGCCATGGCCCACCGGAAATTGACCTTCCTGATGCCAGCGCGTGCCGACATTGTTTTTGATGCCTTCCACTACCACGAGTGGCGGTGCCAGTGGGATTCGCTGGTGCGCCGTACCAGCATGGAAAGTGGTGCGCCCTGTCCCAGTGTGGGCGCCACCACCGAGAACCTGGGCGCCGGCGCGTTGCGGGCGCTGTCCATGCGCACACAGTTCGTCAGCTATGACCGCCCCGTGCTCGCGGCTGCGGCTATGGTTGGCCGTACGTTCCCTTTCACCCAGTGGGCAGCCTCCATGCGCCACCAGGGCCAAGGCCCCCACCAGTCCCTGC
>NZ_QAIM01000543.1:0-14357 GCF_003061035.1 Acidovorax sp. HMWF018 | reverse complement strand
CCGCCGTGGTCAGCGTGTGGGAGCTGCACGGCCAAAGCCGCGAGCTGCTGGCGGGCCTACCCGCCGCGTGGACCGAGGGCAACACATCGTGGATACCCACCGCCATCATCCTGGCCGGGGCGGCTACCGATGCGGTGCTGGGGCTGTGGCTGGCGCTCCGCCCCGGTCGCAAGGCGTATGGAGCGGCCCTGCTGGTGATGCTGGCCATGACACTGCTGGCCACGGCCATACACCCTGCATGGTGGCTGCACCCCTTCGGGCCGCTGACCAAGAACCTGCCGATCGCCGCCATCCTGTGGGTGCTGCTGCAAGACTCGACCACCGCGACCTCGCCACCCAAGCCATGAGCCTGTACCTCACCCTCAAATGGCTGCACATCATCTCCAGCGTGCTGCTGGTGGGCACCGGGCTGGGCTCGGCGTTCTACATGTTCTTCACCAACCGCAGCGGCAATGTGCAGGCGCAGGCGGTGGTCACACGCCTGGTGGTGCGGGCGGACTGGTGGTTCACCACGCCCACAGTGTTCATCCAGCCCGCCACGGGGCTGGCCATGGCGGCCATGGCTGGGCTGCCCTGGAGCACGCCGTGGCTCGCCGTCTCCATCGCGCTGTACCTGGTGGCCGGTGCCTGCTGGCTGCCCGTGGTGTGGCTGCAGCTGCGCATGCGCGACATGGCGGTAGAGGCGGCACAGGCGCCCCAGGGCGACGGGGTGCTGCCACCTCTGTACTGGCGCTACGCCCGCTGGTGGGAGGCACTGGGCTACCCGGCCTTTGTGGCCATGGCCGTGGTGTTCTACCTGATGGTGAACAAACCCACCCTGAACTTCTGAACCTATCATCGCCCCATGCTGATCGAGACCCTGGACACTGCCCGCGACCTGGGGCGCCTGAAGGAAATCCTGGGCGTGATGGTGCGCCACGGGTTTGGCGACACCGTGCGCCGCCTGGGCCTGGCCGACCGGCTGGAGCGCGCGGGCCAGGCGCTGAACTGGACCCACGCCGCCGATCTGGCCCGCGTGGAGCCCCCCGTGCAGGTACGGCTGGCACTCGAAGAGCTGGGCCCCGCGTTCGTCAAATTTGGCCAGATCCTCGCGGGCCGGGCCGACCTTTTTGGCCCGGAGTGGATTGCAGAATTCGAGAAGCTGCACAGCCAGGTGCCCGCCGTGCCCATCGATGCCCTGCGCCCGCAACTGCGCGAAGACCTGGGCGCCGATCCCGAAGCCGTCTTTGCCTGGTTTGACACGACACCGCTGGCCGCCGCATCGATTGCGCAAGTGCACCGCGCGCGTCTGCAGGACGGCAGCGAAGTCATCGTCAAGATCCGCCGCCCCGGCATCGCCGACACCATCCAGGCCGACCTGCGCCTGCTGCAGCGCCTGGCCGCGCTGGCCGAGGCAGAGCTGCCAGCGCTCAAGCCCTACCGGCCCCAGCAACTGGTGCGCGAGTTCGCGCGCTCGTTGCGCCGCGAGCTGGACCTGGCCGGCGAATGCCGCCAGGCCGAACGCATTGCCACCAACATGGCCGCACTGCCTCACATCGTGATCCCGCGCGTGCACTGGGCCTACACGCGCGAGCGCATCAACGTGCAGGACTTCATCGACGGCACACCCGGCGGCGCCCTGGCCGCGCTGACGCCCGAGGCCGGTTTTGACCGCACGGTGCTGGCGCAGCGCGGCGCGCAGGCGGTACTTCAGATGATCGTCAAGGACGGCGTTTTCCACGCCGACCCGCACCCGGGCAACGTGTTCTACCTGCCGGGCAACCGCATTGCCTTCATCGACTTTGGCATGGTAGGCCGCCTGTCGCAGCGCCGGCGCGACGAGTTGCTGCAGCTGCTGCTGGGCCTGGTGGAGCACCAGCCCCAGGCCGTGGCCGATGTGCTGCTGGACTGGACGGGCGACGCGCAGGGCCTGAACCTGGGCCAGCTCGAAACCGAGATCGAGGCCTTTGTGGACCAGTACCACGGCGTGCCCCTGGCGCAGCTGAGCCTGGGACAGATGCTGGCCGACGTGACGGCCATCCTGCGTGAACACCACCTGGGCCTGCCGTCCGATCTGGCGCTGCTGATCAAGGCCTTCATCTCGCTCGAAGGCATGGGCCGCAACCTCGACCCGGACTTCCATATGGCGACAGAGGCCCTGCCGCTGCTCAAGCAGGTGGTGCGCGAGCGTTATGAGCCCAAGGTGCTGGCCGGGCGGGCCTGGAGCACCTTGCGCCGTGCACTGGCCGCGGTGGAGCAGCTACCGGACGACATCGGACGGCTGCTGCGCAACGCGCGGCGCGGGCACCTGCAAGTGGGCATCGAGCTGGCCCACCTCAAGCGCGTGGGCGACCAGATCGACCGGTCGGCCAACCGGCTGGCCATGGCGCTGGTGATTGCGGCGCTGATCATCGGCTCGTCCATCGTGATGACCGTGAAAGGCGGGCCTACGCTGTTCGGCCTGCCAGCGTTTGGGTTCCTGGGGTTCTTTGGGGCCGTGGTGTGTGGCCTGTGGCTGGTGCGGGCCATCTGGCGCAGCAGCCATCACCGCGATGATGACTGAACGCTGCATACCACTGGTTTAAAAAGCACACGCCGCGCTACCCCACCAGGCAGACAGACGCGGCGTGTGCACACACTCGCAACCAGACGGCCGCCCGCGTTCAGGGCAGCCCAAACCCCAACCGTTGCAATACCGCCTGAGCAGGCGGTTGGCGCAGCGCACTGGCAAATGCCTGGGCCGCAGCGGGCGCATCTGAACGCACAGTCAGGCCGTAGGCGGCGCCTACTTGCAGCGCGACTGGCAGCTGCACCACGCGCAGGCGCGGCACCTCGGCCTGGGCGGCCACTGCGTTGGTGCAGTAGGTCAAAAACACATCGGCCTGGCGCTGGTCCATCACCCAGGCATAGGTGCCCCGGCCCGCAGGCGGCTTGGGCGAATCCGCACCGCCGGTGAGTTTCAGGGCCTTGGCGTCCAGCTGGGCATACGCACCCGGCTGAACCTTGTCGGCCTGGCGGAACAGCGCCCACACGTAGTCGCCCGACAGGTCGGCCTTGGGTGTGGAGGTGCCCACGCGCACGTCACTGCGCAGCAAGGTGGCCAGCAAGGTGTCGGGGGTGGCGCTGATCTGTTCGCTGGTCAGCGCACACAGCGCGTTGCGCGTGAACACCACGGGCGCCTGCCAGCCGCCCCGGGCCGCCAGGCGCTGCGGGTGGTCTGTGTCGGCCGAGGCAAAGACCTGTGCGGGCTCGTCCTTCTCGATGCGCTCACGCAGCAGGCCCGAGGCGCCAAAGGTCAGCGCCACCTTCTGGCCGGTGCGGGCCTCGTGGTCGCGCGCGATCTCGGTGAACGCTTCGCGCAGGCTGCCAGCGGCATACACCTGCACGGGGGCAGCGTCAGCCATGGGCGCCTGGGCGGGCGCGGTCACACAACCGGCCAGGGCCCAGGCCAGCCCGGCGGCTGCAGCGGCCACCGCCGCGGGTGAACGGTTTGCCATGGGGAGTGCTCACTGGGCCGCGTTCGGGAAGAACAGCTGCTCGCCACCAATCTTGTAGCCCGTAATCGCGAGCTGGCCGGCGGGAGACACCACCCAGTCCACAAACTTCTGCGCGTCCTGCGACTTCACATGCGGGTGCTTGGCGGGGTTCACGACCATCACGCCGTACTGGTTGAAGAGCTTGGTGTCGCCCTCGACCAGAACGGCCAGGTCCGCGCGGTTCTTGAAGTTGAGCCAGGTGCCACGGTCGGCCAGCACATAGGCGCCGCTTGACGCCGCGATGTTGAGCGCTGGCCCCATGCCGCAGCCACATTCCTTGTAGCCGCTGCCTTTCGATGTATTTGCAGCCTCGGCACCGGCCAGCTTCCAGTAGCGCAGCTCGGCGGCGTGGGTGCCGCTCTTGTCGCCGCGCGAGATGAAGTTGCCATTGGCGGCAGAGAGCTTCTGCAGCGCCTGCACGATGTCCTTGCCTTTGGTGCCCACCGGGTCGTTCTTGGGACCGATGAGGATGAAGTCGTTGTACATCACGGGGTAGCGCTTCACGCCCCAGCCATCGGCCACAAACTTTTCTTCGGCCACCTGGTCGTGCACAAACAGCACGTCGGCGTCACCCCGACGCGCCATGTCAAGCGCCTGGCCGGTGCCCAGCGCCACCACCTTGATGTCGAGGCCACTGGCCTTCTTGAACTCGGGCAACAGGTAGCCAAACAGGCCCGACTGCTCGGTGGAGGTGGTGGAGGCCATGGTGATGCTCTGCGCAAACGCTGAACTCGACGCTACTAAAACAATAGCTGCCAGCGCTTTGGACACTAGCGCTCCCGCGCGAAAAGGCTTGAAATTTTTCATCGCCGGGCCGCCCCAAGAGGAAAAGGCCCCCTTGGGGGGCAGCGACCACACGAAGTGGGAAGCGTGGGGGTCAATTCGCGTCATACCAGCTCTCCTTTGACAAACAATCGGGCGGCCTCCGGCAAGGGGCCATTGAAAAAGTCATGCACCGGCAAGTCCGCCACCAGACTGCCGTGCTCCATGTAGATCACGCGGCTGGCCTGGCGCTTGACCTGGCCCAGGTTGTGGCTGCTGAACACCATGGTCACGGGGTGCACCGGGCCGCCCGCGCCGTGGCTGGCCGCAAAGTCAGCCATCAGGGCCTCCACCTCGCGCTTGGCGTGGGGGTCGAGGCTGGCAGTGGGCTCATCGAGCAGCAGCACATCGGGCCGCAGGGCCCATGCACGGGCCAGCGCCACACGCTGCTGCTGGCCGCCCGACAGGGTGCGCGCGTTCTGCGCTGCAATGCCCTGCAGGCCCACCCGCTGCAAGGCCGTCAGCGCCAGCGGGCGCGCATCGCGCCAGCGGGTGCCGCGCAGCCACAGGGCCAGGGCCACGTTGTTCTGGGCACTGGTGCGCAGCATGTGCGGGCGCTGGAACAGCATGGCCTGGCGCAGCGACGCATCGCATTGCAGGCCGCCCCCATGCGTGTCGGCCAGGCCATGCAGCACGCGCAGCAAGGTGCTCTTGCCACTGCCGTTGGCGCCCACAAGCGCCACGCGCTCGCCGGGTGCGATGCGCAGCGTGACCTGGTCCAGCGCCTGCACGCGGCCGTAGCGCACGGTCACCTGCCGCAGGTCCACCCAGGGGGTTGGCAAAGGCCCGCTCATGCAGCCACTCCCACCGGCGTGCTGGAGGCCGAGCCATCCACCCGCTCGCGCCAGCGCCTCAGCAATGCAATCAGCACATTGAGCGCCAGCACCACGGCCAGCAGGATCATGCCCAGCGCCAGTGCCAGCGGCAGGTCGCCCTTGCTGGTCTCCAGCGCGATGGCGGTGGTCATCACGCGCGTAAAGCCGTCGATGTTGCCGCCCACGATCATCACGGCACCGACCTCGGAGATCGCGCGGCCAAACGATGCCAGCAGCACGGTGAGCAGCGCATACCGCTCGTCCCACGCCAGCAGCAGGCTGCGCAGCAACGGGCCGGCGCCCATGGAGCGCAGCTGCTCGCCATGCGCGCGCTCGGCGTCTTCCACCGTCTGGCGCGTGAGCGCGGTGACCACCGGCAACACCAGAATGGCCTGCGCCAGCACCATGGCCTTGAAGCTGAACAGCCAGCCCAGCGAGCCCAGCGGCCCGCTGCGCGAGAGCACCAGGTACACCACCAGCCCCACCACCACCGAAGGCACGGCCAGCAAGGTGTTGAGCACCGCCAGCACAGCGCCACGGCCAGTGAAGCGGGCCACGCCCAGCCAGGCGCCCAGCACCAGGCCCACCCCGCAGGCCATCACACAGGCGGTGGCGCTGACAGACAAGGAACGGCCCACGATGGTCCAGAGGACAGGGTCGGACGAGAGGGTGAGTTCAAGCGCTGTGCTCGCGCTTTCGGTGAGGGTGGACATGGGGCCAGGGGATCGGTTTGGGCTATCGTAGGCACCCATCCAATATCCAGCGATATGAACTCCCGTGCATAGGGTCCAACTTCACTACACACTCAGCCGCGACGCGGGCACTGCGCTCATCCGCAATCCGTTGCCCGAGCTGTTGCAGGCCGTGGCCGAGCATGGCTCCATCTCGGGCGCTGCGCGCGCGCTGGACCTGTCCTACCGCCATGTCTGGGGCGCCCTCAAACGCTGGGAAGACCAGCTGGGCGGCGAATTGATCATCTGGGGCAAGGGCCAGTCGGCGCAACTCAGCGAGTTCGGCAGCAAGCTGCTGTGGGCCGAACGCCAGGCCCAGGCCCGCCTGGCGCCCCAGATTGCCGCGCTGCACGCCGACCTGGAGCGCGCGTTTGCCGTGGCCTTCGACCCCAACGCCCATGTGCTCACCCTCTACGCCAGCCATGATGATGCATTGGCGGCGCTGCGTGCCCATGCCGCCACACAGACCGATGTGGGCGCGCTGCACCTCGACATCCGGTTCACCGGCAGCGTAGACGCCATCCGAGCGCTGAACGAGGGGCGTTGCACCCTGGCGGGCTTTCACACCGTGGCTGACGCAGCCGCACAGTCGCTCACCGCGCGCACCTACCAGCCACTGCTACAGCCCGGGCTGCACAAGATCATTGGATTCGCACAGCGCACCCAAGGGCTCATCGTGGCCCCCGGCAATCCGCTGGGTCTGCGCAGCCTGGCCGATGTGGCCCGCACCGGCGCCCGCTTCATCAACCGGCCGCTGGGCTCGGGCACGCGGGTGCTGCTGGACGACCTGCTGGCCCAGGCCAGCATGGACCCAGGGAGCATCGTGGGCTACGCGCTCAACGAACCCTCCCACACCGCCATCGCCCAGGCCGTGGCTGCAGGGGCTGCCGATGTGGGCATGGGCATCGAGCTGGCGGCCCGCGCGCGCGGGCTGGAGTTTGTCCCCCTGGTGCACGAGCGCTACCACCTGGCATGCCTGAAAGCCAGCCTGGACCAGCCCGCCACGCTGGCACTGCGCACCCTCTTGCAAACACCTGAATGGCTGGCACACATGACCACGCTGCCGGGCTACACCGCCTGGCACTGCGGCGAGGTGCAGGCCATGAGCACGGTGCTGCCGTGGTGGCAATTTGCGCGGAAAAAGCGTGCTTCCACGCCTAGGAAGAAACCCTAATTGCTGCAGTTTTGATAGCTGAAGAATGAGCAGCTGCTGCGGGATAACACCGTCACGCTGCTGTCAGACTCCGCCTACAGTGCTCCGTAGAATCGCGCCGTCGTCAAAGTGTGCCCTGCCCCAGCGCCTACCCGCGCGGGGCCCGGGCATCTCGCACACACAGCCTTTTTATTGGAGACACCATGCAGGCTCTATTGAAGTTATCAAGAGGGATCGACTGGATTAACACCCAGGTCGGCAAGTACGTGGTCTGGCTGATCCTGGCCTCCACGGTCATCAGCGGCGTGAACGCCGTGGTGCGCAAGGCGTTCAACATCAGCTCCAATGCCTTCCTGGAAGTGCAGTGGTACCTGTTTGCTGCGTCGTTCCTGCTGGCAGCTGGCTACACGCTGCTGCAGGGCGAGCACGTGAAGGTCGATGTGATCTCGAGCCGCTTTTCCAAGCGCACGCAGATCTGGATCGACGTGTTCGGCTACATCGTCTTTCTCACCCCCATGTGCCTGGCTGTGCTCTGGTATGGGGTTCCGTTCTTCACGCGCGCACTGGCATCGGGCGAAATGTCCAACAACGCAGGTGGCCTGATCCGCTGGCCCGTGTACCTGATGATGCCCCTGGGCTTCACGCTGCTGTGGCTGCAAGGCATTTCTGAACTCATCAAGCGCCTGGGCTTTCTGCAAGGCCTGATCGAAGATCCGACGGTCAAGAAGGTCGAAAAGACGGCCGAGGAAGAATTGGCTGAATCCATCCGCAACCTGGCCGAAGCCGCCAAGGGCAACGGCAAGAACAAGGCCGAGGCTCACTGAGCGGCCCTACCAAGCGGAGCACACACCATGGAATTTTTGACCCATAACCTCGCCCCCATCATGTTCGCGGGGCTCATCTGCTTCTTGCTGGTGGGCTTCCCGGTCGCATTCAGTCTGGGCGCCTGTGGACTTTTCTTCGCCTTCATCGGCATTGAATTGAACGTACTTCCCGAAGCGCTGCTGCAAGCCGTGCCGCTGCGCATCTTCGGCATCATGCAGAACGACACCCTGCTGGCCATTCCGTTCTTCACGCTCATGGGGCTCATATTGGAGCGAAGCGGGATGGCGGAAGACCTGCTGGACACCATTGGCCAGCTGTTTGGCCCCATCCGGGGTGGCCTGGCACTGGCCGTGATCTTTGTGGGCGCGCTGCTGGCCGCCACCACGGGCGTGGTGGCCGCGTCGGTGATCTCGATGGGCTTGATCTCGCTGCCCATCATGCTGCGCTATGGCTATGACCGCCGACTGGCTGCGGGCGTGATTGCTGCGTCCGGCACGCTCGCACAGATCATTCCGCCGTCGCTGGTGCTGATCATCATTGCCGACCAGATGGGCCGCAGCGTGGGCGACATGTACAAGGGCGCCTTCCTGCCCGGCTTGATGCTCACCGGCTTCTATGCGCTGTACGTCATCCTGCTGGCAATCTTCAAGCCCCAATGGGTGCCTGCGATCCCGCCCGAAGCCCGTACGCTGCGTGACGACAACGGCAAAAGCGGTGTGACCTCCCTGCTGGTGCTGACCGGCATCTGCGTTGCCGCCTCGATGTATGTGGCCAAGAACATGGCCGCCCTGCACACCTGGTGGTCGGGCGAGGCGGTGGAACGCGTGGCGCTGGACGAAACCATCGTGGTGGCCATGTGCTTTGGCGTGGCCCTGGCCTTCGTGGTCGCCAGCGTCAACAAGATCACCCGCCTGGGCCTGCTGTCCAAGGCTGCGGAACGCGTGACGTTCGTGCTGATTCCCCCGCTGCTGCTGATCTTCCTGGTGCTGGGCACCATCTTCCTGGGTGTTGCAACCCCCACCGAAGGCGGCGCCATGGGCGCGCTGGGCGCAGGCATCATGGCCATCATCCGTGGTCGCCTGAGCCTTTCGCTGCTCAAGCAGGCCGTAACTACCACCACCAAGCTGTCGTGTTTTGTGGTGTTCATCCTGGTGGGCGCGACCATGTTCGGCCTGACCTTCCAGGGCGTGGACGGCCCGCTGTGGGTGGAACACCTGCTGACCGGCTTGCCTGGTGGACAGCTGGGATTCCTGATCGTCGTGAACATCATGGTGTTCTTCCTGGCGTTCTTCCTGGACTTCTTTGAGCTGTCCTTCATCGTGGTGCCGCTGCTGGCCCCGGTGGCCAACAAGCTGGGCATTGACCTGATCTGGTTCGGGGTGCTGCTGGCCGTGAACATGCAGACCTCGTTCATGCACCCACCGTTCGGCTTCGCGCTGTTCTACCTGCGCAGCGTGGCCCCGGCGAAGGAGTACCTCGACAAGGTCACCAAGAAGATGATTGCGCCGGTGACCACGCCGCAGATCTACTGGGGTGCCATCCCATTCCTGATCATCCAGTTGATGATGGTGGGCCTGATCATCGCCTTCCCAGGCATCGTCTCCAGCGGCCTAGACAAGGCCGAGGTGTATGACCTGGACAAGGTCCGTATGGAAATGGAAGCCACCATGCCCGACGCGGCCGGAGCCCCCGAGGCCACCGACCCCACGGCTGGCATGGAAGGCGCTGGAGCTGCCCCTGGCGATACTGCGGCCCCCGCTGCAGACGACCCACTCAAGGCCCTGCAGGATTCGCTGGCCAACGAGAAGAAGTGATCCGAACCGCACAGGGCTGTTGACCAGCCCCTGAAGCAAACATAGCCCCGGCAGATATCGTCTGCCGGGGCTTTTTTCATGGGCTTGTCTCGCGCAGCGCGTGGCCTAAGACAGGGCCACTAACGGACGGCTCGGCCCCCTACTCAACCCAAGGAGCCAATTCACACTGATCCACCCAGTCTCATAGCACATAGGCCGCCACCCACGCCTTGAGGTGCTGCCCTCTGCGGACCACTGAACCCGCTGGCAAGCGCCTACCGAGGGATCGCGCAGACGTGCAGATCACAGCAACAGGGGCGACACCTTGAGCCCCAGCCGGCCGAACATCGCCGTGCGACCTACCAGCGTCTTCTGCACCGCAGCACCTTTGGACCGAGCACCCCACCCCACCACCAGACGCAAAAAAACCCGCCAGGCGAACCAGGCGGGTTTTCTGATCGACACGCCCTGCGGCTTGCGCCGCAGCCGGGCTATCAGATCTTCTGTGCAGACATGAAGGTGTCGTAGCGGGCTTCGGCAAAGCGGAACCAGAGGATCTGGTCGCGCTGGAAGGCACGCATGTCGGCGTAGATTTTCTTCCACTCGGGGCTCTTGGCGTCGTTCTCGGCGAACACTTCCATCGAAGCCTTGAACGAAGCATCCATCACAGCTTGCGAGAAAGGCAGCACCTTGGTCTTGGCAGCCACGAGCTGCTTCAGGGCCGTGGGGTTCAGCGCGTCGTACTTGGCGAGCATGTCCACGTGGGCCACGTTGGTTGCAGCTTCGATGATGGCCTTGTTCTCAGCCGACAGGCCGTCGAACGCCTTCTGGTTGACGAAGAAGTCCACTTCAGGACCGCCTTCCCACCAGCCGGGGTAGTAGTAGAACGGAGCGACTTTGTTGAAGCCCAGCTTCTGGTCGTCGTACGGACCCACCCACTCGGCGGCATCCAGTGTGCCCTTTTCGAGGGCTTGGTAAATTTCGCCGCCAGGGATGCTCTGAGGCACAGCACCCAGCTTCTGCATCACTTCACCGATCAGGCCGCCACCCAGGCGCATCTTCATGCCCTTGAAGTCGGCAGGCGACTTGATTTCCTTGCGGAACCAGCCACCCATCTGCGTGCCGGTGTTGCCACCTGCGAAGCTGATCATGTTGAAGCCGCCGTAGAACTCGTTCATGAGCTTGCGGCCGTTGCCATGCAACATCCAGGCGTTCATCTGGCGGGCATTGAAGCCGAAAGGCACTGCCGAGCCCAGCGCGAAGGCGGGGTTCTTGCCGTAGAAGTAGTAAGGCACGGTGTGTGCCATTTCCACGGTGCCTTGCTGCACGCCGTCCACCACGCCGAAGGGAGGCATCAGCTCGCCACCAGCGTGCACGGAGATTTCAAACTTGCCGCCCGACATGGCCTTGACGGCCTTGGAGAACACATCAGCGCCGCCATAGATGGTGTCCAGCGACTTGGGGAAGCTGGAGGCCAGACGCCAGCGAATGGCAGCCTGGGCGTGGACGGCGGGCGCAGCGCCTGCAGCCAGCACACCGGCAATGCCAGCATGCTTGATGATTGAACGACGATCCATGAGGTTCTCTCCGATATATTGATTGCAAAACTTGGTGCGCACGCGTTGTGCACGGCCGACCAAGGACATGTTTCAGCCGGGACCATTGTAGGAACATGCCCCCCAGGACTTTTGCGGGTTTTCCCGCGAAATTTCGGCGCCAACACACACCTTCAGGGTTCTGCAAGCATCTGCGCGACAGCGGTGCAAAGACCCTCCCGGCAACCAAAAGCCAACGCACTGCGCTGACCGCAGCCCTCCGCCTTTTAGCCCGCGCTGCCTGGCAAAAACCGCGCTGCAATCGATGCGCGAATGCCGGCTGCATCCAGCCCCTGCAACGCCAGCAACTTGGCCGGGTCACCATGCTCGATAAAGACATCGGGCAACCCCAGCTGCAACACGGGGCGCACGATGCCCATGGCGTTGAGTGCCTCGGTCACTGCGCTGCCCGCCCCACCCATGATGGCGCCCTCTTCGACCGTCACGAGGGCGTCGTGCCGCTCGGCCACCTCGCGCAGCAAGGCCTCATCGATGGGCTTGGCCCAGCGCATGTTGACCACGGTGGCATCGATCGCCTCGCCCACTTCGAGCGCGGGATACAGCAAGGTGCCAAACGCCAGGATGGCAATGCGGGGCGCCTTGCCGTTCGCATCACCCTTGCGCTCGCGGCGAATCTCGCCTTTGCCGAACGGCAGGCCATCGAGCGCTGCCAGCGGCGCCACACCCGCGCCGCTACCACGCGGGTAACGCACGGCCACGGGGTGGTCCTGTTCAAACGCACTGCTGAGCAACTGGCGGCATTCGCGCTCGTCAGCCGGGCAGGCCATGCTCATGTTCGGAATGCAGCGCACGAACGGGATGTCATAGGCGCCTGCATGCGTGGCACCGTCGGCGCCCACCAGGCCCGCACGGTCCAGTGCAAACACCACGGGCAGGTTCTGCAAGGCCACGTCGTGGATCAACTGGTCGTAGCCACGCTGCAAAAACGTGGAGTAGATGGCAACCACGGGCTTCACACCCTCGCAGGCCATGCCCGCAGCGAACGTGACAGCGTGCTGTTCAGCAATGCCCACGTCGTAGTAGCGGTCCGGAAAGCGCTTTTCGAACTCGACCATGCCCGAGCCCTCGCGCATGGCGGGCGTGATGCCCACCAGGCGCGCGTCCTGCGCCGCCATGTCACACAGCCACTGGCCAAACACCTGGGTGAAGGTCTGCTTGGGCGGCGTGGCGGGCTTGGTCAGGCCCACGGAGGGATCGAACTTTCCGGGGCCGTGGTAGGCCACGGGGTCGGCCTCGGCCAGCTTGTAGCCCTGCCCCTTCTTGGTGACCACATGCAGGAACTGCGGACCCTTGAGGCTCTTGATGTTCTCCAGGGTGGGGATCAGCGAATCGAGGTCGTGCCCGTCGATGGGGCCGATGTAATTGAAGCCGAATTTCTCGAACAGCGTGGCGGGCACCACCATGCCCTTGGCCTGTTGCTCGAAGCGCTTGGCAAATTCGAGCAGGGGCGGCACGGGGCGCAAAACGGTCTTGCCCACATTCTTGGCGGCGGCGTAGAACTGCCCGCTCATCAGTTGCGCGAGATAGCGGTTGAGCGCGCCCACGGGCGGGCTGATGCTCATGTCGTTGTCGTTCAGCACCACCAGCAGGTTGCAGTCGGCCACACCCGCGTTGTTGAGCGCCTCGAACGCCATGCCGGCACTCATCGCGCCATCTCCAATAATGGCCACGGCATGGCGGTTGTCGCCCTTGCGCTTGGCAGCCAGCGCCATGCCCAAGGCTGCCGAGATGCTGGTGCTGGAATGCGCAGTGCCAAACGTGTCGTAGATGCTCTCCGCCCGTTGCGGAAAGCCCGAGATACCGCCCATCTGGCGCAGCGTGTGCATGCGGTCACGGCGGCCGGTCAGGATCTTGTGCGGGTAGGTCTGGTGGCCCACATCCCACACCAGGCGGTCTTCCGGGGTGTTGAAGACATGGTGCAAAGCCACGGTCAGCTCCACCGTGCCCAGGTTGGAGCTGAGGTGGCCACCGGTCTGCGACACGCTCTGCAGCACGAACTCGCGCAACTCGGTCGCCAGCACCTTGAGGTCCGCGCGCGAGAGCCGGCGCAGGTCTGCCGGGTCATTGATGGTCTGCAGCAAGGGGAAGGGTGTCGTGGACATTGACTATTCTTTTGATAGCTACGAGCGCAAGAGATTCAAGCACCAGCAGGCATTTGGACATTGAGAGAGTCGCCAGGGACCAGGGCCGGGCTCAGTGGGAGCGGCGCACGACCATGTCCGCCAGGGCTGCCAGGGCACGGGTGTCGGGCAAGCCACTGCGGCCCAGGGCCGCATGGGCCTCGGCCAGCAGCTCCTGCGCGTAGGTCTGCGCACGCTCCAGACCGAGCAACGATACGTAGGTGGGTTTGTCTGCGGCCGCGTCCTTGCCCGCCGTTTTCCCCAGGGTGGCCGAGTCCGCCACCACATCCAGGATGTCGTCCACCACCTGGAACGCCAGCCCCATGGCAGCGCCATAGTCTGACAGGGCCTGGTAGGCGGTGGGCGCCGCGTGGCCACACAGGGCCCCCATGAGCACGCTGCCCTGGAGCAAGGCGCCTGTCTTGAGACGGTGCATCTGGCGCAATTGCGCTTCGGTCAGCGCCAAGCCCACGCTGGCCAGGTCAATCGCCTGACCGCCCGCCATGCCGGCCGATCCCGCAGCCCGCGCGAGCAGCCGGCACAAAGCCGCCTGCGTGGCAGCGGGGATCAGGGTGTTGTCGGGGGTCAGCAGTTCAAACGCAAAGGCCTGCAGCGCGTCACCCGCCAGCAGGGCCTGGGCTTCGCCAAACTGCACATGCACCGTGGGTTTGCCACGGCGCAGCACGTCGTTGTCCATGCAGGGCATGTCGTCGTGGACCAGCGAATACGCGTGGATCAGCTCCACCGCGCACGCGGCCCGCAGGGCAGCTTCGTTCAGAGCTGCCTGAACCGCCGCGCCATCGGGTGCCACGGAGTCCGAAGTGCCGCTGCGCGCCGCCTCGTAGGCAGCCAACACCAGCAAGGGTCGCAGGCGCTTTCCGCCGTCCAGGACGGCGTAACGCATGGCGTCGCCCAGCCCTGCCGGAGCGCCGTCGCCCACCCACAAGGACAGCGCCTGCTCCACACG
>NZ_QAIM01000542.1:0-5264 GCF_003061035.1 Acidovorax sp. HMWF018 | reverse complement strand
TGGCAGGGCCGGGGTGCAGGCGCGCACGCGGCCGGGTGCCGTGGAGTGCGCTGGCCTGCAGGGCGTCAGATCAGCCGGTCGGTATGGTTGGTGATCTTCTTGAGTGGCTTGCTGCGCGCCGGGCTGACCATGATCGGCACCTCGGTAGCGCCGCCGGTCCAGGCGGGGTCCTCGATGCTGTCGAACACCTGGCGCAGCTTTTGTCCCCAGCTGTCGTGCAGCATCCGAAAGTACGGGTTGTTCTCGTCGATGCAGATGACCTTGTCGGTGGCAAAGCGGTCCACCTCGTACACCACCAGGTCCAGCGGCAGGCCCACCGACAGGTTGGACTTGAGCGTGCTGTCCATCGACACCAGCGCGCACTTGGCAGCCTCGTCCAGTGGGGTCTCGGGCGTGAGCACGCGGTCGAGCACGGGTTTGCCGTATTTGGATTCGCCAACCTGGAAGTACGGTGTTTCGGACGTGGCCTCGATGAAGTTGCCTGCCGAGTACACCTGGAACAGGCGCATGCCCTCGCCCTTGATCTGGCCGCCAAACACCATGGACACATTGAAGTCCACGCCCGAGCGCTTGAGGGCTGCGCCGTCGCGCTCGTGCACGTGGCGCACGGCGGCGCCCAGCACGCGGGCGGCGTCGAACATGCTTTTGGCATTCCAGATGGTGATGGCTTCGCCAGACTCGCCGTCCTTGATCTGTTCGGTCTGCAAGATCTCTCGCACCGATTGCGAGATGGACAGGTTGCCCGCCGACAGCAGCACCATGAAGCGGTCACCCGCCTTCTCGTAGACCATCATCTTGCGAAATGAGCTGATCTGGTCCAGGCCGGCATTGGTGCGGGAATCGGACAGGAAAACCAGCCCGGCGTTGAGTTTGATGGCGACGCAGTACGTCATGGAGCAATGGGGGTTGTTGTTTGGAGGTAACCCGCGAGTTTAGTCGCCTGTGGCATGGGCGGCCTGTGTGCCCTGCAGGCGGCCCCCAGCTGTTACGGGGTGTGGATATTCAAAATTGATAGCGGCCAGGGCACATGGCACTAGCGCCTGATGCCCCTGGGACTCAAAAATGCGCTGGCGGTGTGCCCTGAGCCCGGTCAGCAGCCTGCAGCGCAGCCGGGGTGGGCGTCGCTTCAGCCTGCCATCTTCTTGAGCTGGTACAGCGCATCCAGCGCTTCGCGCGGGCTCAGGGCGTCGGGGTTGATGCCTGCCAGCGCGGCCTCGATAGGGCTGGCGCCTGCGCTCTCGGGCACCTCGGGCGCGGCGAACAGGTCCACTTGCAACTCATCCTCGCCCGCGCGCTCTTCGAGCGCGGCCAGCGCATGGCGGGCGTGGTGCAGCACGGGCGAGGGCATGCCCGCCAGCTTGGCCACCTGAATCCCGTAGCTGCGACTGGCCGGGCCGGGCTGGATCTCGTGCAGGAACACGATGTCTGTGCCGGACTCGGTGGCGCTCACATGCATGTTGATCGCGTGGCGCGCTTTGGCGGGAAGCTCGGTCAACTCGAAATAGTGCGTGGCAAACAGCGTGAAGGCGCGGGTCTTGTCGTGCAGGTGGGTGGCAATGCCGCTGGCCAGCGCCAGGCCGTCGAACGTGCTGGTGCCCCGGCCGATCTCGTCCATCAGCACCAGGCTGTGGGGCGTGGCGGCGTGCAATATCTGCGCAGCCTCGGTCATCTCCAGCATGAAGGTGGACTGCGCATTGGCCAGGTCGTCGGCCGCGCCGATGCGGGTGTGGATGGCGTCGATGGGCCCCAGGCGGCAACTGGCGGCTGGCACATGGCTGCCCATGCTGGCGAGCAGCACGATGAGCGCGACCTGGCGCATGTAGGTCGATTTACCGCCCATGTTGGGGCCGGTGATGACCTGCATGCGCGTGTTGGCGTTCAGGCGCGTGTGGTTGGCAATGAAGCTGCCGCTCGATGTCTCGGCCAGGCGCGCCTCCACCACCGGGTGGCGGCCGCCCTCGATCTCGATGCAGGGCTCGGGCACGAACTGCGGCGCGCACCAGTGGAGGGTGAGCGAGCGTTCGGCCAGCGTGCACAGCACATCCAGCGTGGCCAGGGCCTGGGCCAGGCGGGTCAGCTGCGGGATGTGGGGCTGCAGCTGGTCCAGGATCTGCTCGTACAGCCATTTCTCGCGGGCCAGTGCGCGCTCGTTGGCTGACAAGGCCTTGTCTTCAAACGCCTTGAGTTCGGGTGTGATGAAGCGCTCGGCGTTCTTCAGCGTCTGGCGGCGGCGGTAGTCATCAGGCACCTTCTCGACATGGCTGCTGGTGACCTCGATGTAGAAGCCGTGCACCTTGTTGAACTGCACGCGCAGGTTGGGGATGCCGGTGCGGGCTTTCTCACGGGTTTCCAGGTCCAGCAGGAAGGCGTCGCAGTTGGTCTGGATGGCGCGCAGCTCGTCCAGCTCGGTGTCGAAGCCGTTGGCGATCACGCCGCCGTCGCGCACCAGGGCGGCGGGCTCTTCGGCAATTGCGGTCTGCAGCAGTGCCATGCAACCCTCGGGTGGTTGCAGGTGGCTGAAAATCTGCATTAAATAGGGCTCTGGTGCCCTTCCGTTCAGCGCAAGCAGCTCTGATTTTTGTAGCGTTTTGCCCAGCGCGACCAGCTCGCGCGGGCGCACCTGGCGCAGCGCAATGCGGGCGGTGATGCGTTCCACATCACTCACGCCCTTGAGTTCGCCGCGCAGCGTGGACCAGGGGCCGGCACCGCCGCCTGCACCGCCCGCGCCCCGCAAGGCCGTGGTGGCCGAGAGGCGCTGGCGTGCCTCGGCGCGGTCGCGGCGCGGCTCCAGCAGCCAGGTCTTGAGCAGTCGGCTGCCCATGCCGGTCATGCAGGTGTCGAGCAGCGAGAACAGCGTGGGTGCATCGTCACCACGCAGGGTCTTGACCAGCTCCAGATTGCGGCGCGTGGTGGCGGGTAGGTCGATGAGGTCGTCGTTGCGCTGCACCTGCACGCTGTGCACGTGGGTGAGGGTGCGGCCCTGCGTGTGCTCGGCGTAGGTCAGCAGTCCGGCGGCGGCGGCGTGGGCCTCGCCCAATTCGTGTGCACCCCAGGCCTGGAGGCTGGCCGCGCCCAGGTTTTCGAGCAGCTTGCGCTCGCCCAGGGCACTGTCGAACTGCCAGTCGGGCCGCAGGCTCATGGGGCAGGTGAAGGCGCCGCCCTGGCGCAGCACCTGCAGTTGTTGTTCAAAGCGCTCGGTCACGCCTGCGCTGTAGATCAGTTCGCTGGGCGCCACGCGGGCCAGCCAGGCGCCCAGTTCGTCGTGCGCACATTCGGCCAGGTACACGCGGCCCTGCGTCACGCTCAGCCACGCCAAACCACAGCGCGCGCGGGGCGCCTGGTGCACGGCCATCAGCAGCGATTCGGATTTGTCGGACAGCAGTTCAGTGTCGGTCAGCGTGCCGGGTGTGACCACGCGCACCACCTTGCGCTCCACCGGGCCCTTGTTGGCGCCCACTTCGCCCACCTGCTCGGCAATCGCCACCGACTCGCCCATCTTGATCAGGCGCGCCAGATAGTTCTCCAGAGCGTGGAAGGGCACACCGGCCATCACCACCGGCTGGCCGCCCGACTGGCCGCGCTGTGTGAGCGTGATGTCGAGCAGGCGCGCGGCCTTCTCGGCGTCCTGCCAGAAGACCTCGTAGAAGTCGCCCATGCGGTAGAACAGAAGCGTCTCGGGGTACCCGGCCTTGAGGGCCAGGTACTGCTGCATCATGGGTGTGTGGTGTTCGAGCGTGTCGGACATGCAGGGGGTGGCAGGAATGAGGCGTGGACTGTAGCAGTTCGATCATCGGGTTTCCCCCTGGGCAATTCCACTGCGTTCTGCCAAGATGTTACGTTTTGACATACTCTTGGCTGTATGCTGGCAGCTTGACCCTGAACGGAGCCACCCTCCGTCGAGAGTTGGTGTTTCAACCCCAGGATTCAGAGGCTTCAGAGCGACCGTGATTTCGTCCGAACTGTTGACCGACCTCCTCGCCCCTACCGGGGAAGGCCTCATCGAGCCCATGGCGCAGGCGCGCCTTCAAGCGCTGGTGGACGCGGTGCCGGTGGCGCTCATGGAGTTTCGTCTGCAAGACGGCCGCCTGCTGCTGCTGGCCGCCAACGCGGCGGCACGGCGCATGCCAGGGCTGGGAGCGGTACGGCATCCGGGCGTGGATGCGTCGGAGGTGTTTGACCTGCTGGCCAACACGCCGCTGCTGGACCAGTTGCTCGGCGTGGTGCGCGTGGGGGCTCCGCTGGAGTGCCGCCAGGTGGTGCGCGAGCCCGGTCGGCTGTTGCTGGCCTGGGACTTGTCGGCCCGCCGCGTGACCAATGACTGCATCGTGGTCACGGTGCGCGATGCCTCTGAAGCCGAAAATCTGCGGGTATCACTGGCCGCATCCGAGCGTGCGCTGGAAGAAGTGCGGCGCGAGTTGCGCGAGCAGACCGACGTGTTCAACACCATGGAGAGCCTGGCGCGCACTGGCCATTGGCGGCGCATTGAAGACCCGGGCGAAACGGTGCTGCTCTGGTCGCCAGGGCTGTGCAACATCGCCGGGTTTGAGCAGCAGGAATGGGTGGACCCCGAGCGCGCGGTCAGTGGCATCCTGCCGGAAGACCGGCACGTGTTCGACAAGATCCGAGAACGGGGATCTGGCCTGGATGTGGAGTACCGCTGGCGACGACCAGATGGCGAGGTGCGCTGGATGCGTTCGCGGGTTCAACGCACGCTGCCGCGCGATGGCGTGCAGGTCGTCATGGGGGTGGTGCAGGATGTGACGGACGAGCACCGCGCTGCGGAGCAATTGCGCGAACAACTCTTGTTCATTCAGCGCATTGCCAGCCGCATCCCCGGCTTCATCTACGAATACCGGCTGCATACCGATGGTGGCACCAGCGTGCAGTACATCAGCGATGCCGTGCGCGAATTCATGGGCGTGGAGCCGCACGAGGTCACGGCCGACCACGGCGTGCTCATGCACCGCGTGGTGCCTGAAGACCTGCCGCTGGTGCAGCGCTCGGCCATGATGTCGGTGCGCAAGCTGGTGCCCTGGCAGTGCGAATACCGTGTGCGAATGAACGACGGGAGCGTGCGCTGGCACATGACCAACGCCATTCCACACCGCGAGGCCGATGGCTCGGTGGTGTCCCATGGCTTCACTATGGACATCACCGACCGCAAGCTGGCCGAACAAGAGATCGAACGCCTGGCGTTCTACGACGCGCTCACGGGTCTGCCCAACCGCCGCCTGCTGCTGGACCGCCTGCAACGCTCCATCGCC
>NZ_QAIM01000065.1:0-2036 GCF_003061035.1 Acidovorax sp. HMWF018 | reverse complement strand
GCCACCGCCTTCGTTTCGGGTGGCGTTGTGGACGCCGACGAGTTCGTGACCTGCCGCATCACCACCGCCGCCGGCCGCATTGACGACCGCACCATCAATTTCGCCATCACCCAACGCTGAGGACCGGCCATGTCTGTCATCTACTCCACCGCCGCCAAGACGGCCCGCATGAATGCTGTCGTTTCCACCATCGGCACTTCGGGCAAGCTCAAGCTGTTCAGCGCCGCCGACGCGCTGCTGGCTACGTTCACTCTGGCCTCAACGGCGGGTACCGTGTCTGGTGCTGTGCTTACGCTTTCTGATGCCAACGGCGGCGCAGACGGCATCCTGAGCACCACCGCATCCGCCGGCGGCACGGCCACGAAAGCCAGCATCACGACCTCTGCAGACGCTGACGTGATTACCGGCCTGACCGTTGGCACCTCCGGCTCCGACCTGGTGCTGGACAACAACGTGCTTGCTAGCGGCCAGGCCATCACGATCAACTCCGCGACGATCACGCACGCCTGACGGCCGCGACGTAGGAGCGACGATGGCAGCAGATCCCGACTTCGACAAGGTAGTCCTGCTGCTGCACGCGGACGGGACAAACGGCTCGACTACCTTTACCGACAGCAGCGCGACGCCTAAAACGGCTATCGCGTACAACGGCGCGATCATCTCAACCGCAGAGTCAAAGTTCGGCGGATCGTCGCTCTACTTCTCGGGGCTCACTTCGCACCTGCGCGCTTCCCCCGAATCCGCTTTTACCATCGGGACCGACGACTTCACCATGGAGTGCTGGGCGAACTACTCCAGCTACTCTGGAGCGCGTCCGTTGGGGCTGTTCAATGGAACCACGGGCATTGTGCAGATGTATATCTCCAGCGGTGCCCTCGGTACCGAGACGCGCGACGCCTACGGCGGTGCTGGGGGTAGCGTGCCGCTGAATGAATGGGTCCACCTTGCTGTCACGCGCGAATCGGGTGTGGTCCGCTCCTTCATCAACGGCACCAAGGTTTACGAGTACACAGACTCGGGGTCACTCGGTACGCCCGCCCAGGTCAACATCAACCAATACGGCAATGGTGGCGGTAGCGGTGGGATTGGGTACATTGATGAGGTGCGGGTAACCATCGGCCTGGCTCGCTACACCGCAAATTTCACGCCCCCGACGGAAGCGTTTACCGGCGCCGCTGCCATCGCTTTGTCCGGCAACGTCAAAGACGCCAGCGGGGCCAACGCCGCACGCAAGGTGCGTGCGTACCGCGAAGACACGGGCATTTTCGTAGGCGAGGCCACGAGCGACGGCACCACGGGCAACTACTCCATCACCACCCTTTACAGCGGCGCGCACACCTTGGTCTTTTACCCGGCTGCTGGTGAAGATCTGCCTGCGCTTATCCTGCGCGGAGTGGTCCCGGTATGAGTTACACCCCGCCTGCCGGTGACGCGGCCGACGTTTCGTGGGTCGGCGTTGCTTCTTACACCCCCCCGGCGGGCGACGCTGCGAACGTTACTTGGTCGTCCACCACCGGTGGCAGCGTACTAGCCGCTACCGAGTCGGGGGCGGACACCTGCAGCGCATCCGGCGCATCCAGCGTGCAGGGTGCTCTAGACGCCACCAGCGCAGGGTCTGACTCGGCAAGCGTTTCCGGTACGGTCCGCGCTATCGGCGCGCTTGCCGTGACTGAGGGCAGCTCTGACCTCGCAGCGGCTGCAGGAAGCTCAGATAGCCAGGGTGTCTTGGCTGCTGTCGAATCCGGCGCGGACGTGCTGGCTGCAACTGGCGATAGCGCGGCCGGCCGCCAAGGCGCGTTGGCGGCTTCGGAATCTGGCTCTGACGCACTCGCGGCAACAGGTACGGCCCCACGCGCGGTAGGCAGCCTGTCAGCCGCTGAATCGGGTTCGGATACCGTGAGCGCTACAGGCGGGTACTCCAAGCTGACTGCCTCCATGGCCGCTGCAGAGTCGGCCGCCGATGCTGCCGCTATCTCGGTGCGCGCCCTGATCGCCGGGGCCATGGCCGCCGCCGAGAGTGGTGCCGACAGCATGAC
>NZ_QAIM01000541.1:0-1491 GCF_003061035.1 Acidovorax sp. HMWF018 | reverse complement strand
GTCAGCGCTGGCGCGTGGGGCTGTCCGTGTGTTACGACCTGCGCTTTCCGGAGTTGTACCGCGCGCATGCCCGAGCGGGAGCCGACCTGCTGCTGGTGCCCAGCGCCTTCACGCACACCACGGGCCAGGCGCACTGGGAGGTGTTGCTGCGTGCCCGCGCGGTGGAAAATCTGGCCTATGTGCTGGCCCCTGCCCAAGGCGGGGTGCACGCCAACGGTCGCCACACCTGGGGCCACAGCATGCTGGTGGACCCCTGGGGCAGCATCCTCGCGCAGCGCGATCAGGGGGCTGGCGTGGTGGCCGGCGAGTTGGACGCGCAGCGCCTGAGTGCCGTGCGCGCTCAGCTGCCCGCATTGACCCACCGCGTGCTGTGAAACCCACCCCCGTCAAACGCACCCTGCTGCAGCGCTGGCGCGGCGCCTGGAGGCGCTGGTCGTTGTGGACTGCGCTGGTGCTGCTCGTGGTGTCCATGCTGGCCACCATGGTGTGGCTGGCCGGGCGGTACGAAGCCAGCCAGGTGCAGACGCGCCTGGAGCGCGACACGGCCGATGCGGTGTCTGACATCCGCACGGCGTTGACGCACAACCTGCAGAGCCTGCAGGCCCTGCCCAGCGACAACCCGAGCCACCTCGCCTGGGAGGTCGAGGCGTCCGACCTGCTGCGCAACCGGCGCGAGTTGGTGCGCATCGAACTGCGCGATGCCAACCTGCGCATGCGTACCCACGTGCAGTCGCCCTACCGCCCGGTGGCCTGGGACATGCGGCTGCGTGACAGCGGCCAGTCGGACCTCACCATTGCCTGCGCCAACGCGCGTCGCCTGGGGGGACCGGCGTATTCCAGCAGCTACTTCCAGCCCCATGGCGACGGCCTGGGCTCGGAGATGATGGAGCTGTGTGTTCCGCTGTCGGCCAGCGGCCGCACCCTGGGGTATCTCGTCGCGACCTATGCGCTGCAGGACATCCTGGCGAATCTGGTGGGGCACAACCTCACGCGCAGCCAGGAAGCCTCCTTCACCGAGGCCGACGGCACCCGGCTGGCGGTGCTGGGCGCGGCGCGCCGGGGGTCGCGCATGTTTTCGGCGCAGCACCTGTTGGACTTGCCGGGCAGCACGCTGGTGCTGCGCATGGACAGCTGGCACAGCGCTCCCAGCCTGTTTCCCAATGTGCTGACGGCCCTGGTGACGGCCATGTCGATTGCGCTGGTGACGGTGATGGTGGTGCTGGTGCGCGACAACCGGCGCCGCCTGCGCGCCGAGCGCGACCTGGCCGATGCGCTGGCCTTTCGCAAGGCGATGGAGGACTCGCTGGTGACCGGGCTGCGCGCGCGCGACCTGGAGGGGCGCATCACCTACGTCAACCCGGCCTTCTGCGAGATGGTGGGCTTCAGCCCGCAGGAGCTGCTGGGCCTGAGCATGTCGGCACCCTATTGGCCCCCCGAGCGTGTGGAGGAATACCGCCAGCGCCAGGCCATCCGTTTTGCCGGCACCATGCC
>NZ_QAIM01000540.1:5246-8386 GCF_003061035.1 Acidovorax sp. HMWF018 | reverse complement strand
CGCGGCGTCTGTGCCTGCGCGTCAGCCGGCCAGTGCGGCGGTTTCGTGCGTCAGCACCTCGCCGCGCAAGGTATAGGCCTTGGCTTCGGTGATGGTCACATCCACCATCTGACCCACCAGGCGGGGCTGGCCTACAAAGTTGACCACGCGGTTGCATTCGGTGCGGCCCATCAACTCGGTGGCGTCGCGCTTGGAGGCGCCTTCCACCAGGATGCGCTGCACCGTACCCACGCGGCTCTCGCTGATGGACTTGATGTTGGCGTTGATGACGCCCTGCAGGTGCTGCAGGCGGCGCAGCTTCACGTCGTGCGGCGTGTCGTCATGCAGGCCTGCGGCAGGCGTGCCGGGGCGGGGGCTGAAGATGAAACTGAAGCTGTTGTCGAAGTGGATGTCGTCAATCAGCTTCATCATCTTGTTGAAGTCGTCTTCGGTCTCACCGGGGAAGCCCACGATGAAGTCGCTGCTCATGGCCAGGTCGGGGCGGATGGCGCGCAGCTTGCGCACCGTGCTCTTGTATTCCATGGCGGTGTAGCCGCGCTTCATGGCCATCAGGATGCGGTCGCTGCCGTGCTGCACGGGCAGGTGAAGATGGCTGGCCAGCTTGGGCAGCTTGGCGTAAGCCTCGATCAAGCGAGGCGTGAACTCGTTGGGGTGGCTGGTGGTGTAGCGGATGCGCTCGATGCCGGGGATGTCTGACACGTATTCGAGCAGCAGCGCAAAGTCGGCAATCTCTGCCGTGCCACCCATCTTGCCCAGGTACGCATTCACGTTCTGGCCCAGCAGGGTGATTTCCTTCACGCCCTGGTCGGCCAGGCCCGCCACTTCGACCAGCACGTCATCGAATGGGCGGCTCACCTCTTCGCCACGGGTGTAGGGCACCACGCAGTAGCTGCAGTATTTGCTGCAGCCTTCCATGATCGACACAAAGGCCGACGCGCCTTCCACCCGCGCGGGCGGCAGGTGGTCGAACTTCTCGATTTCGGGAAAGCTGATGTCCACCTGGGGCTTGTCCAGCCGCTCACGCTGGTTGAGCATCTCGGGCAGGCGGTGCAGGGTCTGGGGGCCGAACACCACGTCCACGTAGGGCGCGCGCTTGATGATCTCGGCGCCCTCCTGGCTGGCCACGCACCCGCCCACGCCGATCTTCACGCCGCGCGCCTTCAGGTGCTTGATGCGGCCCAGGTCGCTGAAAACCTTTTCTTGCGCCTTCTCACGCACCGAGCAGGTGTTGAAGAGGATGAGGTCGGCTTCGTCCACGTTCTGCGTGGGCTCGTAGCCTTGGGCGGCGTTCAGCACGTCGGCCATCTTGTCCGAGTCGTACTCGTTCATCTGGCAGCCGAAGGTTTTGATAAAGACTTTTTTGGCCATGGCAATTTCGCAAAAGAGCAAGCAAACACCGCACCCGGCATGGTGCGGAGACTGTGAATGTCACAACGGCGCGGTGGCTGTGCGGCCGCACCGGAAAGGAGTTACTTCAGGGCGGCGCCCGAGCCGGTCGTGATGTTGGTGACGATGGCGTCGCTGCCCTTGCGGGGCTGTGCTGCCTCGCTTTCGGTCAGGATCCATGCGGAATGCAGCATGCCGGTGCTGTTCTCCAGCATGTAGTTGACCTTGAAGGTCTGGCCCAGCACCGTGTGTGCCATGACCAAGGTGTTCTGGGGGCTGAACAGCCGCATGCCGGGGGCCATGCGGATGGTCTTGCCATTGAGTGTGGCTTCGGATGCGGTGTTGATGCTCAGCGTGCCCCGCAGTGCGGCTTCGGGGAACGGGCGTGAGAGGCCCAGGCCTGGCTGGACTTGAGCCGAGGCCGGTGCCACGGCGCAGAGGGCCGCACAGGTCACCACGGCCATCCATGCGGCATGGAAAAAGCGGGGCCCCCGCTGGGCGGGGTAGCGGCTGGAAGAGGGTGTGGTGCAGCGGTTCATGGTTTACATCCAGGGGCTGAAGGCACAATTTTAGAAGGGGTTGCCAGCGTGGCATATCCCTCTGACAAGTCAAGCGGCTCTGTGCTTCGATGGGCACAAGAACAGGTTCTGAGGCTCGCCTGAAAGAAAAAACCCACAGTGGGTTGCCGCACTGTGGGTTTTTGTATTTGGTGGTCGTAGGTGGACTTGAACCACCGACATCAGCATTATGAATGCTGCGCTCTAACCAACTGAGCTATACGACCGGAAACCAGAATTATAGAACAAAAATTATTGGTGTGTGAAGTTAGCGGCGCGTTTGTTCATGAACGCGTCCATGCCTTCCTTTTGGTCTTGCGTGGCAAACAGCGCGTGGAACAGGCGGCGCTCAAACATCACGCCATCGGCGAGCGTGCCCTCGAAGGCGCGGTTGACCGATTCCTTGGCTGCCATGACGGCGATCTGCGAGAAGCCGGCAATCATGATGGCAGCGCCCAACGCTTCGTCCATGAGCTTGTCGTAAGCCACCACTCGACTGACCAGTCCGGCGCGCTCGGCTTCGGTCGCGTCCATCATGCGGCCTGTCAACGCCATGTCCATGGCCTTGGACTTGCCCACGGCGCGGGGCAGGCGCTGCGTGCCACCGGCACCAGGGATCACGCCCAGCTTGATCTCGGGCTGACCGAATTTGGCATTGTCGGCGGCGATGATGAAGTCGCACATCATGGCCAGTTCGCAGCCGCCGCCCAATGCAAAGCCGCTGACGGCGGCGATGACGGGCTTGCGAATGGAGCGGATGGTCTCCCAGTTGCGGGTGATGTAGTCGCCCTTGTAGGTGTCAGCGAAGCTGTATTTGGCCATGGCGCCAATGTCCGCGCCCGCCGCAAAAGCCTTCTCGCTGCCGGTGACGATCATGCAGCCGATTTTCTCGTCAGCGTCGAACGCCTTGAGGGCAGCGCCCAGTTCATTCATGAGTTGGTCGTTCAGCGCGTTAAGCTGTTTGGGCCGGTTGAGGGTGATGATGCCGACCTTGTCCGCTTCAACGCGCACCTCGATGGTTTCGTAAGCCATGAAATCTCCTGGGGGTTATGGTTGGTTATGAAAGCTGCAGCAATATACCCAAGGCAGTAGGGCTTTGCTGCCGTCAGGCCAGCCAGCGTTCCACTGCAGCGGCGTCTGTCACCGTCAGGCTGATGGTGTCTGGCGCCATGGCTGTGGCGGTCGCGTTGCGCCGGC
>NZ_QAIM01000540.1:0-5236 GCF_003061035.1 Acidovorax sp. HMWF018 | reverse complement strand
CTCCAAGGATAGGCGCAGGAGTCGCCCGTCGCGGGCCACCAGTGCCTGCAGGGCGGTGTGGGTGCCCGCGTAGAAAGTGACGTCGTCGAGCTTGCTGATGCGCCAGCCCTGGCCCTGCACTTCCACGCCCAGCCACTCGTCGCCTGCAGACATTCCTGCCTTCTCTGCGGCTCCGCCACGCAGCACGGTCTTGATCTGCACACTGTGGTTCTCGGCCACACGCAGGCCCAGGCGCTGGGCCAGCTGCGGCCGGTCGGCCTTGAGCGCCACGCCGTGGGCGGCCAGCAGCTCCTCCAGGGGTAGATCGGCTGTGCTGTGCACCCAATGGGCCAGTTCCTTGTCGAATGGGCGGCCGACCAGGTCGTGGAGCACGGCGCGCAGATCCGCTTCGGTCATCGGGCCGCCCGCGCAGCGCACCCACAGTGCGCGCATCACATCGTCCAGCGTGGCTTTGCCCTCGCGCCGCAGGGCCAGGTCAAGGCACAGGGCCACCAGAGAGCCCTTGGTGTAGTAGCTGACGGTGGTGTTGGGTGTGTTCTCGTCCTGTCGGTAGTACTTCACCCACGCGTCAAAACTGGCCTGGGCCACGGTTTGTACCGACCGGCCGGGAGTTTGCAGCACCTGGTTGATGGTTTTGGTGATGAGCTTGAGGTAGGTTGCGTCGTCCAGCAGCCCGGCGCGGCGCAGCAGCAGGTCGTCGTAGTAGCTCGTGAAGCCCTCGAAGAACCACAGCAGCTCGGTGTAGTTCTCTTGCGTATAGTCGTAGCGGGTGAACTCGGCAGGCCGCAGGCGCTTGACGTTCCAGGTGTGAAAGTATTCGTGGCTGATGAGGCCCAGCAGCGTGGTGTAGCCCTCACTGGCTCGCACATCGCCCTGGCGGGGCAGATCGCGCCGCCCGCAGATCAGCGCCGTGGAGTTGCGGTGTTCCAGTCCCCCATAGCCATCGCCTACGGCGTTGAGCATGAAGACGTAGCTTTTGAACGGCGCCTTGCCTTCGCGGTGCCAGAAACGGATGGCGGTTTCACAAATTTTCTGCGTGTCGGCCAGCAGGCGCTTGCCATCGAACGACGGAGCCGCACCTGCCACCACAAACTGGTGGGCAATGCCGCAGGCCTTGAAGCGCCCCACCCAGAAGTTGCCCAATTCCACCGGGCAATCGACCAGTTCATCGTAGTCGGCCGCCGCGTACAGACCAAACCCTTGTTTGTCGGCATCCAGGGGCCGTAGACCGGTGGCAGCAGCCCAGGTCGCCGTGGCCGCCGTGCGTGCCAGTTCCAGTGTGTGGGGCTGTTTCTCCTGGTCATGCACGCGCAGGCACAGACTGGTGCCGTTGAAAAAGCCGCGCGAGGTGTCTAGCCAGGCGGTGCGCACGGAGCTGTCGTAGGCGCACACCTGATAGGTCAGCACCAGAGGCTTGCGCTCCGTGCATTGCACTTGCCAGCGGTGCTTGTCCAGCTGGGCCGGTTGCAAAGCGCGTTGGCCTTGCCGAGCCGCCAGAACCTGCAGATTCTTGGAGAACTCCCGCACCAGGTAGCTGCCTGGAATCCAGACCGGCAGAGACAGCTCTTGCGATGCCGCTGGCCGCTGCACCGTCAGCGTCACGGTGAACAGATGCGCATTCAGGTCTGTGGGTTCGACGCGGTAGTGAATGTCTGCGACGGAGGCTGAGCGGGAGAGGGGCATGGCATGTGCCGCGCAAGGGCCGCGCGGAGTCGTCGGTCAGTGGCTTTCAGCGGCTATCAATTGGCGGAGGGCGTTTCGCTGGCGGCTTCGGCCAGACGCTTTTCGACCTCCTGGGCGCCGATCGCACCTGGCACACGCGTGCCGTTGGCAAAAATCAAGGTGGGGGTGCCGGTGATCTTGTACTTCTTGCCAAAGGCCAGGTTGCGTTGCAGCGCGCTGGTGTCACAGCTAGCCGCCGGTGCGGGCTTGTCACGCACCATCTGGTCTTGCCACGCCGTGGCCTGGTCCTTGGAACACCAGATGTTGCGCGACTTTTCGGCCGAATCCGGGCTCAGGATGGGGTACAGGAACAGGTATACCGTCACGTTGTTGATTTGCTGCAGGTCGCGCTCAAAGCGCTTGCAGTAGCCACAGTTGGGGTCCTCGAACACGGCCACCTTGCGCTTGCCGTCGCCGCGCACAATGGTTACGGCATCTTTGAGAGGCAGGGCCGAGAAGCTGACGGCTGTCAGCTTGCTGATGCGGTCTTCGGTCAGATTGCGGCGCGCCTTGGAGTCGATGAGTTCACCCTGGATCACATAGTCGCCCTTGGCGTCGGTGTAGAACAGGTCGGTGCCAATGCGCACTTCGTACAAGCCTTTCATGGGTGTGGGGCGCACTTCGTCGATCTTGTCCATTTGAGGAATGCGCCCGGCCAATGCCTTGCGGATGACGTCCTCTTGCGCCGTGGCGCTCAGGCTCAGAGTGGCTGCCGCGACGGTCAGCAAAGCAGTGGTCAATTTCATCATGTTCCCGTTCAATCAAACTCGCGCGTTCAGCGCATCCCCATGGCCTGGCGGGCCACAAAATCCTTCAGCAGGCCGCTGTGTTCAAAGCCCTTCATGCCCCAGTTGCGCAGCGCTTGCCAGGGCGCCTCTGGGCGTGCAAACAGTTGCTGCAACCCGTCGGTGGCCAGGCCCATCGCTATCAGAGCCGCTTTTCGCTGGCGTTCGTAGCGCCGCAGCAGCCGCAGGTCTGCGACGCTGCGCCAGTAGTCGCGGGTGCGCAGCACATCGGCCAAGGCTGCCACATCGGCCAAGCCCAGGTTCAGCCCTTGCCCTGCCAGCGGATGCACGTTGTGCGCCGCGTCGCCTGCCAGCGCCCAGCTGCGCGCAGCTGGGCCATTGGTCGCATTGGTCGATGCAGCACCGCACCAGCGGTCTGCCTTGGCCAGCTGCAGCGGCCAAGTGGCACGCTCGGCAATGAGCGCAATGCTGCCGAGCGCCTGCTGGCTCGCCGTCTGCAATTCCTGCGCAAAGGCGTCGGCCGGCAACGCCATCAGCGCGGAAACCCGCTCCTCAGGGACGGACCACACCACGGCCACAGAGTTCCCCTGGGCTCCCTCCAGCGGCAAAAAAGCCAGGATGCCTTGTGGCAAAAACCACTGGCGTGCGACCTGTGCATGCGGATGTTCGCAGCGCACCCGCGTGGCAATGGCGTGCTGGGCATAGGGCGTCACGTCAAAGTGCACGCCAAACTCGGACCGGGTGGTGCTGGCGCGTCCTTCGCACACGACGGTCAGGGGCGCAGCCACCGGGATATCCACAATCTCTACCAATGGCTGAAACCGCACAGCCTGTGCCAGTCGCTCTTCCAGGGCCGGCACATCCACGATCCAGGCGAGGGCTTCTACCCCCTGGGGGGCGGCATCGAAATGCACGCAGCCATCCTGATCGCCCCGCACCTGCATGTGCTTGACGGCGGTGGCGTGTTCGGCGTCGGGCCAGCTGCGCAGCGATTCGAGCAGGCCACGGGACGCTGCATTCAGGGCATAGGCCCGTACATCGGTGGCCGCCGCGCTGCGTGGAGCCGGGGCTGGTATCAGGGCCACCCTCAGTCGTTCCCGTGCCAGCAACAAGGCCAGGGTTCGGCCCACGATGCCGGTGCCACGAATACAGATATCAAAGGTTGGGGCCATGACAGGCATTGTAGGAGGGGTCTTACCCCCTGTAATGACAGGGCAGAATTGCGGTCTGGCCTTTCTGGCACCCTTCTTCAGGAGCACTTGGCGTGAGCTTCCCTTCCGAGTCTGATCTGTCCGGCACCATTGCGCGGCTGTTTGTGTATCCCGTCAAATCCTGTGCGGGCATCGAGGTGCAGCAGGCGCTGCTTACCGAGACCGGGCTGGATCTGGACCGCGCCTGGATGGTGGTGGACGCACAGGGCATGTTCCTCACCCAGCGCAGCCTGCCCCGCATGGCGCTGATCCGGCCCCAGCTCAAGAGTGACGAAATGGTGCTGCGGGCTCCGGGCATGCTGGCATTGCATGTGGCGATCGATGCGGTGGAAGCTCCGGCCACGGTGACCGTCTGGCGCGACACGGTGCCTGCGTGGGACATGGGCCCTGTGGCGGCCCAGTGGTTCAGCGACTTTCTGGGGCAGCCCTGCCGCCTGGTGCGGTTTGACCCGGAACATCGGCGGCTGTCCAGCCTGGAGTGGACGGATGGCATGGAGGCTCCCAACCAGTTTGCTGACGGGTTTCCGCTGCTGGTGACCAGTGAGGCATCCCTGAAGGATCTCAACGCACGGCTCACGGCCGGCGGCCACGGCGCGGTGGGCATGGAGCGGTTCCGGCCCAACGTGGTGTTGGCGGGGGTGGATGCCCACGACGAGGACCGCGTGGATCTGATCCATGTGGAGAGTGATGGCACCGCCGACGTCCACATGCAACCGGTGAAGCCCTGCGCGCGATGCCCCATCCCCGACATCGACCCGGCCACGGCCGAGAGCCATCCGTCGGTGGGCGACACCCTGCGCACCTACCGCCAGGATAAGCGGCTGGACGGCGCCATCACGTTCGGCATGAACGCCATCGTGCGAAGCGGCGCAGGGCAGTGGCTGCGTGTGGGGCAACGCATTGCTGCCGATTTCCGGTTTGAATGACCGTCTGATTTGGGCCATCAGCACTGGGCACTGGGCGCGCCCGTAAAATCGGCGGTTTGTCTCCAGAACACCAGAAAGCCCTGCCATGAGCCTCCAATGCGGCATCGTGGGCCTGCCCAACGTCGGCAAGTCCACCCTTTTCAACGCGCTGACCAAGGCTGGTATTGCCGCCGAGAACTATCCCTTCTGCACCATCGAGCCCAACGTGGGCGTGGTGGAGGTGCCTGACCCCCGCCTCCAGCAGCTGGCCCAGATCATCTCGCCCGAGCGCATCGTTCCCGCCATCGTCGAGTTTGTGGACATTGCCGGCCTAGTGGCTGGCGCCAGCCAGGGTGAAGGCCTGGGCAACCAGTTCCTGGCCCACATCCGTGAAACCGACGCCATCGTCAACGTGGTGCGCTGCTTTGAAGACGACAACGTGATCCACGTGGCGGGCCGCGTGGACCCGATCTCCGACATCGAAGTGATCCAGACCGAGCTGTGCCTGGCTGACCTGGGCACGGTCGAGAAAGCCCTGAACCGATACACCAAGGCTGCCAAGTCGGGTAACGACAAGGATGCCGCCAAGCTGGTGGCGCTGCTCACCCGCATCCAGGCCGCACTCAACGAAGGCAAGCCTGCCCGCTCGGTC
>NZ_QAIM01000539.1:0-1642 GCF_003061035.1 Acidovorax sp. HMWF018 | reverse complement strand
CTCACCGGCCGCAACGCCCATGGCGTTCAGTTCACGGTGGACTCAGAGAATCGGGTCCTCACCTGGAAGAGCGCAAAGGCAAAAGAGATTGCCACGACCAAACCGGCGGCACTGCCCAGAAAGGCCGCGAAGTTCACAATCTTTGAAGACTCGATGGGCTACTGGTGCGTACCGCACGACCAAGAGGCAGCAGCAATTTCCACCCCTGAACACTTCCGCAAGGTGGTGCACCGAACGAAGATAGCGGCATGCCGCCAGGCGCTTGAAATGGCCCTTAGAGATGGTGCGACGGAGCTGCACTTGCACGGTATGGGAGCGACGACTGGGATCAAGCGTGAGGCCATCGCGAAAGGCATCAAGCCATTCATCTATTTCGCGTCTGTGACGACAAAACTTGCCTCGCACGTGTCGTCAGGCAAGCGATGACAGTGCGACCCTGCACCTAGAGACATTTACCGGGTTGGCATTGACCGGCGCAGTGAGTCACCTTCCTGGGCTGCTCTACCCGAACACATCTTTTAAGCCTGCATGCGCGCTTCGACTGCAGGCCTACCCACCCTCCCGAGATAGGTAGCCTGACAACCTCGCCTCCCTTGCGGGAAGGCTGTGCGGGAGCAGGGAGAAAATCACGCCGGCACGTTATCGGCCTGGATGGCGAACTCTGCTCGATCTTTGCCTGAAATCCATTTCGGAGGAAGACCACGACCTGACCAGGTTGCACCTGTAGCTGGATCGCGGTACTTGGGGGCCACCGAAGGGCGCTGCCCACGGGAACTGCGGCCTTGCGTGAATACATCAGCCTGGGTCAAACCAAACTCAGCGATCAATTTTCGGGCGGTTTCAATGGCGCCCGAAAGTTCTTGAGCGCGCGCAGCAGCAATCTGTTTTTCCAGAGCATCTCGTTGGGCCAGAAGTTCTTTGTAGCTGGTGTCAGTCACTATGTTGTTCCTATAAAAGTTGAATGACAGGATTCAGGGCGCTATTCTCAAAATGAGACCCTGCATTTGAGGACGCAAATATTACCCCATATTCAAACTGCATACGCTATGTTTCCAGATGCCGATATGTATTTGAGTGGGTGTTTTTGCATCTGTTTCGATAGTTCCCCAGGAAAGTGAAAATCGCGGGGAACTGGCTGAAGCAATTACTTTTGAGAGATACTTTGTCTAGGTCCAACTCTACAGTTCGAGGGTTTTTGAAGATGAAATCGCTTGCTTCCTTGGCTCTTATCGCCGTCCTCTCAGTAGGCCCTGCAGGCTCGTTCGCACAAGATCGCGAGGGCTACTTCTGTACGACGGATCACGCCACCGGGTTCGCTTTCAACAAAGCAAAAAAACAGTGGGGGACTGTTTTCTTTCAGGAAACCGAAAAGTTCCTGATTACAAGGGCGTCCCCTGCCGAGTTGAAACTGGGGAATGTATGGGTTGTGAAAAAGGTCGGCTCAAGTTCACCAGACTTTGTGTGCCCTGCAGACTTCAACGTCGGTGGCTATTTGCATTGCAAAGGGTTTACCGAGTTCATGTTCAATCGCAAGAACAACAGATTCTTGAGTTCGTATATGGTCGGATATGTCACTGACGCCGTTGAAGGCGCAGGAAATGCCAGCGACTGGTTGGGCCCCGAGGGCAGCAACACGCCGTCA
>NZ_QAIM01000538.1:6991-7317 GCF_003061035.1 Acidovorax sp. HMWF018 | reverse complement strand
GGGCTGGGGGTTGTGGTGGCAGTGGTCATGACAGAAGATTGATAAACGGTATAAACAGTTTATACCGTTTGTTGTTTACCCTCAAGGCATGTCCACAGCCAGCTCCCAGGGGGTTTTTTGCCAGGCTTGAACTTCTTCGCGCAGAAGGTGGGCCGACTGGGGGTATGCGATGGCCCATCCAGGGCGCGCGCTGACCTGAAATTGCTGTCCGTCCGCCTGCAATGACAGCCCTTTGGTATCGGGCTCCCGGCGTGCGTGGCACAGGGCCACGGCCAAGCGCAAGCACAGCAGCTGCAGCACAAAAATCGGATCGTCGAGTTCCACCC
>NZ_QAIM01000538.1:0-6974 GCF_003061035.1 Acidovorax sp. HMWF018 | reverse complement strand
AAATGCGGCAGCCAATCTCATGCAGGCGGGCTGCCCAGTCCAGCTTGCGGCTGGCACGTTCGCTCCCGGGTGGAGCAGCCTGGTCAAACAGTGCGCAGGCGGTGCGCGCCACGCGGTCTGCATGCTCCATGTCCACGCCAAACCGCTGCATCAGCCCTTGGACGGTGGTGGTGCGAAGGTCGGTGCCGGGTTGCTCCCGATCCAGAAGGTCATACAAGGCGCCCTGGCGTAGTGCTCCTTGCGCTACCTGCATCTCATGGATGTCCAGCAGGTCAAACACGGCGCGCAGCACGCTGATGCCCCCCCCGATGACTGCACGGCGCTCTTCCTTAAGTCCGTCCATGCGCAGCCGGTCGGCACTTTGGGCGCGGAGCAAACGCTCCCGCAGCCAGTTCAGCCCATCGCGGGTGATCAGACCCTGCGAACCTCCTGCGGCGGACAGAATGTCCCCCACGGCGCCCGCCGTGCCAGACGACCCATAGGCAACATCCCATGCATCGGGGCGAAAAGTCTCCAGCGCCTCATCGAGTACCGCCTTGGCAGCAATCTCCGCCGCCAGGAAGGCCTGGGCAGAGAACTCTCCCTTGGCAAAGTACCGTTGTGACCAGGCGACGCTGCCAACCCGGAAGGAGGCGACCGCGTGGGGCGTGAACTGCTCGCCGAGGATCAATTCGGTGGACCGACCTCCGATATCCACCACCAGGCGGCGCTCGTCCGACTGAGGCAGCAATCGGGCTACACCTTGGTAAATCAACCGAGCTTCTTCCGGGCCAGACACCACGTCGATAGGGTATCCAAGCACCTCACTGCCGCGTGACAGGAATTCTTCGCGATTGCGCGCTTCACGCAGTGTTTGAGTGGCCACTGCACGCACCTGCGCGCGGGGAAAGCCCGCCAGGCGCTCGCCAAAGCGCGCCAGACAAGCCCAGCCGCGCTCCATGGCGTCGCGAGTCAGGTTCCGATCTTCATCCAGCCCGTTGCCTTGGCGCACGGTTTCCTTGAGGTATTCCACCCGCTGGACGTGTCCGAACTCATAGCGCCCGATTTCCAGGCGAAAACTGTTGGAGCCGAGATCGACTGCGGCGAGGCGTGTGCCGTTCTGCATGTGTGTTTGGTGGGAGCTGCGTGCGGCATCGTACCGCGATGCGCGTGGCCTGATCCGAAGCGCGGGCCGCCATCGGCTGGGCGGGCAAGTGACCGGGAGATGGCGGGAGTGTGACGAGGTTGTGTGACGCATTCATGACGCCAGCGATGCCGCGTCATGAGGGGTGTTGCAATGGTCTGAGGATGGTCTTTTGTGTCACTGAATTGTCACGATAGGCCTCTAGAGTTCGCTCTGTTCCTGTTAACCCCTGCCGAAAGGTACCTCATGAAACGCGTATTTCTCAAAACCGTCGCAGTAACTCTGGCCGCCCTGGCAGTGGGCAACGCCTTTGCGGCAGACATCACCGGCGCCGGCGCTACGTTCCCCTTCCCGATGTATGCCAAGTGGGCTGAAGCCTACAAGAAGGAAACCGGCGTGGGTCTGAACTACCAGTCCATCGGTTCCTCGGGTGGTATTCGCCAGATCCGCGCCAAGACCGTGGCTTTTGGCGCTACCGATGCCCCTCTGTCGGGCGCTGAACTGGAAAAAGACGGCATGGTGCAGTTTCCTGCCATCATCGGTGGCACCGTGCCTGTGGTGAACCTGGACGGCTTCAAGCCAGGCGAACTGCGCGTGACCGGCACCGTCCTGGCCGAAATGTATCTGGGCAAGATCACTAAGTGGAACGATGCCAAGCTGGCAGCCCTGAACCCTGGCAAGACGCTGCCCGACCAGAACATCACCATTGTGCACCGCGCCGATGGCTCGGGCACCACATTCAACTGGACCGACTACCTGAGCTCTGTCAGCAAGGAATGGGCGGACACGGTGGGCAAGGGTGCTGCAGTGAAGTGGCCTGCTCAGTCTTCCGTGGGTGGCAAGGGCAATGAAGGTGTTGCAGCCAACGTGACCCGTGTGAAGGGTGCCCTGGGCTACGTGGAGTACGCCTACGTCAAGAAGAACAACATGACGTTCCTGCAACTGCAGAACGCTGATGGCAAGTATGTGGCGCCCGACGATGCCACCTTTGCAGCGGCGGCTGCGAGCGCTGACTGGTTCAGCGTGCCTGGCATGGGTATTTCGATGGTGAACGCCAAGGGTGCCAACAGCTGGCCCGTGAGCACGGCATCCTTCATCCTCATGTACGCCGACCCCGCAGACAAGGCCCAGTCAGCCGAAGTTCTGAAATTCTTTGACTGGGCCTTCAAGAACGGCAAGACCATGGCTGCTGACCTGGACTACGTGCCGCTGCCTGACGCTCTGACGGCGCAGATCCGTTCCAAGGTCTGGTCGCAAATCAAGAAGTAAGCGGTTTGCCCCAGAATAGTGCCCATCGGCCGGCTGGTCTGACCGATGGGCGCTGGTTTGTGGGGTCTCCAGAAGCCAGATGGGAGTCAACATGAGCGTGGGAACCACCATGAGTTCGCAACCCGTGTCCGTCAAGATGACGGACGCCCCCACACCGTCCATGGTGTCGATTGCCAAGCGGCAGCGCCTGCAGGACATCGTTTTCCATCGGCTGACCCAGAGCCTGTCGCTGCTGGTGCTGGTTGCGCTGCTGGGCATCATAGTTTCGCTGTTCATCTACGCGTGGCCAGCTTTTCACAAGTTCGGCATCCAGTTCATCTGGCGCGCTGAGTGGGACATCATCAATGAAGAATTTGGTGCGGCGATTGCCATCGTCGGCACCCTGGCCAGCGCAGGCATTGCGCTGCTGATCGCCGTTCCGCTGGCGTTCGGCATTGCGCTGTTCCTGACCGAAACCTGCCCTGTTTGGCTGCGCCGCCCGCTCGGCACGGCGGTGGAATTGCTGGCTGCCGTCCCGTCCATCATCTACGGCATGTTCGGCCTGTTCGTGTTTGCGCCATTGTTTGCAGACCATTTCCAGGTACCCGTGCAAAAGCTGCTCGGCTCCATGCCGCTGGTCGGCTTCCTGTTTGGCGGCAGTACCAACGGCTTTGGCATCCTGGCCGCGGGCATCGTGCTGGCCTTCATGGTATTGCCTTTTGTGGCTGCCGTGATGCGCGATGTGTTCGAGATTGTTCCCCCCATCCTGCGCGAGTCCGCCTATGGTCTGGGTTGCACGACCTGGGAGGTGGTGCGTCGCGTGGTGCTGCCCTACACGCAGAAGGGCGTGATTGGCGGCGTGATGCTGGGCTTGGGTCGGGCCTTGGGCGAGACCATGGCGGTCACTTTCGTGATCGGCAACGCCAACCGCATGCCCACCTCGCTGTTCTCGCCCGGGACGTCCATCGCATCCACGTTGGCCAATGAGTTTGGCGAGGCGGCGGACTTTCATTTGTCCACGCTGTTTGCCCTGGGCTTCCTGCTGTTTGTGATCACGTTTGTGGTGCTGTCGGCCGCCAAGATCATGCTGCTGCGCGCCGAGAAGGCCAAGGGCCTGTAAGCCCTGCAGCCCGCTCCCGACCCTCTTCAGAGACGAGCTCCATGGAATTCAATCAACAACTCTACAAAAAGCGCCAGCGTTCCAACGCCATTGGCCTGACCCTGTCACTGGGCGCCATGGCACTGGGCCTGTTCGTGCTGCTCTGGATCCTGAGCGTGCTCCTGTCCAACGGTTTTGCCGCTTTGGACTGGAACATGTTCACTCAGTCCACCCCAGCGCCCGGCTCCGACGGCGGTGGCCTGGCCAACGCCATCGTGGGCAGCCTGCTGATGGTGGGCTTCACCGTGTTAGTGTCCACGCCCATCGGCGTGCTGGCGGGGGTGTACCTGGCCGAATACGGGGACCAGAGCAAGACCGCCGAACTGACCCGCTTTGTGACGGACATCATGCTGTCGGCCCCTTCCATCGTGCTGGGCCTGTTCGTATATGCCATTGCGGTCGCTACCGTGGGCAACTTCTCGGGCTGGGCGGGCAGCCTGGCGCTCTCGCTCATCGCCGTGCCGGTGGTGGTGCGCACCACCGAGAACATGCTGCGCCTGGTGCCCGGCAGCCTGCGCGAAGCAGCCTTTGCCCTCGGTGCACCGCGCTGGAAGGTCTCGACCATGGTCACCCTGCGTGCTGCTCGCAGCGGCGTGATGACTGGCCTGCTGCTGGCTGTGGCCCGCATCAGTGGCGAGACCGCGCCCCTGCTGTTCACCGCGCTCAACAACCAGTTCTTCAGCACCAACATGAATGCGCCCATGGCCAACCTGCCGGTCGTGATCTTCCAGTTTGCGCTGAGCCCGTACGAGAACTGGGTTCGCCTGGCCTGGGGCGGTGCGCTGCTCATCACGCTGTCGGTGCTGATCCTCAACGTCGTGGCGCGGGTGTTCCTGCGCGAAAAGAACCGCGTGTGATTCCCTTTGCTGATCCGGCCAACGCCAACGCCAACGACAAGACTGCCTCCATTTTCAGGAATTGACAATGAACGCCACTGCTACCGCCACTGCCAGCAAGAACGCGCTGGAGCTGCGTAACCTGAGCTTTTTCTACGGCAAGTTCCAGGGCCTGCGCAACGTGAGCCTGGACATCGCCGAGCACAAGGTCACTGCCTTCATCGGCCCCTCGGGCTGTGGCAAGTCCACGCTGCTGCGCACGCTCAACCGCATGTACAGCCTGTATCCCGGCCAGCGCGCCGAGGGCTCCATCAGCTTCTACGGCCAGGACATCCTGGACCCCAAGCAAGACATCAACCTGCTGCGCGCCCGCATCGGCATGGTGTTCCAGAAGCCCACGCCGTTCCCGATGTCCATCTACGACAACATCGCGTTTGGCGTGAAGCTTTACGAGACGCTGAGCAAGAGCGAGATGGACGACCGCGTGGAGTGGGCACTGTCCAAGGCTGCACTGTGGACCGAGGTGAAGGACAAGCTGCACCAGAGCGGCCTGTCGCTCTCCGGCGGCCAGCAGCAGCGCCTGTGCATTGCGCGCAGCGTGGCGGTGAAGCCTTCGGTGCTGTTGCTCGACGAGCCCACCTCGGCGCTGGACCCGTTGTCCACTGCCAAGATCGAAGAACTGATCGACGAGCTCAAGCACGACTACACCATTGCGATCGTGACCCACAACATGCAGCAGGCCGCCCGCTGCAGCGACTTCACCGCCTACATGTACCTGGGCGAGATGATCGAGTTCGGTGCGACCGAGCAGATCTTCTTCAAGCCCGAGCGCAAAGAAACCGAAGACTACATCACCGGCCGTTTCGGCTAAGGAGACAGCAGATGCCCGATAAACATCTTTCGTCCCAGTTCGACAGCGAACTCAACAGCGTCTCTGCCCGCGTCATGGAAATGGGCGGCTTGGTGGAGTCGCAGATTCGCCAGGCGGTGTACGCGCTGTCGCAATTCAGCCTGGAGGCCGTGGAGACGGTGGCTTCGATGGAGACCCGCATCAATGCGATGGAGGTCGAGATCGACCAGGAGCTGTCCTCCATCATCGCCCGCCGCCAGCCCACCGCGCGTGACCTGCGCCTGCTGCTGGCCTTCTCCAAGGCCACGGCCAATCTGGAGCGCATGGGCGACGAAGCCAACAAGATGGCGCGCATGGTGCGCTCCATCATCGAAGGCGGCGCCCCGCGCTCGCTGCCATCGAGCGACCTGCGGGTGGCTGCCGAGCTGGCCTCAGGCCAGCTGCGCAAGACGCTGGATGCGTTTGCACGGCTGGACGTGAAGGCGGCGGTTGCCATCCTCAAGGAGGACGACCTCATCGACAAGGAGTTCGACGGCTTCGTGCGCAAGCTCATCACCTACATGATGGAAGACCCCCGCACCATCTCGCCCAGCCTGGATCTGCTGTTCCTCGCCAAGGCCATCGAGCGCATTGGCGACCATTCCAAGAACGTGGCCGAGCTCATCATCTATCTGGTCAAGGGCAAGGACGTGCGCCACACAGCCCTCGACGAGATCGAGTCGGCAGTGCTCTAAGTACGGGGCGCCGAAATCACCATGAGAAAGCTTCCCCGTGTCCTCATCGTGGAGGACGAACCCGCGATTGCCGAACTGATTGCAGTCAACCTGCGCCACAACGGTTTCCAGCCCTTCTGGGCGGAAGATGGCGACAGCGCGCAGCGCGAGCTGGATGCCGTACTGCCCGATGTGATCCTGCTCGACTGGATGCTGCCGGGGCAGAGCGGTCTGTCGCTGGCGCGCAAGTGGCGTGCAGACAGCCGCACCAAGCCCATCCCCATCCTCATGCTCACCGCGCGTGGGGACGAGCCGGACAAGGTGGCCGGGCTGGACGCCGGTGCCGACGACTACATCACCAAGCCCTTTTCCACGCAGGAGCTGCTGGCCCGCATCCGTGCGGTGCTTCGCCGCCGCGCACCCGAGCAGGTGAGCGACAGCGTGAGCATTGGCGAGCTGGTGCTGGATGCTGCGACCTACCGGGTCACCTTCCAGGGTCAGCCCCTGAAGGTCGGGCCCACGGAGTTCAAGTTGCTGCATTTTTTGATGAAGCACGCCGAGCGTGTGCACAGCCGCTCACAGCTGCTCGACAAGGTGTGGGGCGACCATGTCTTCATCGAGGAGCGCACGGTGGACGTGCATGTCAAGCGCCTGCGCGAGGCCCTGGGTGCAGCGTCCGTGATGGTGGAAACGGTGCGCGGCGCGGGCTACCGGCTCACTGCACAACCCCAGGTGCCGCTGTCGGCCTGATGGGGCAGGCGGGCTGCCGCCTGTGAGTGATGCGACGCGCTCGATGGCTGCTGTGCAGCGGGCCACTGCGGTCGGCGTGCATCGGTGGTGGCGATGGATGGATGTGATGGATCAATGGGCGCGCGTGTCGCGCCCCTGGCGTTTCTGAGAAGGCTTTGCAATCCGCATGCTGTGGCGTATTTCGTTTTTCCTGCTGTGGCAGTTGGCGGGTGGTGGCCTGGGGTGGTGGCAAGGCGGGCCCTGGGGTGCCGCACTGGGGGCCGCCATTGCTGCCTGGGCGTGGTTCGTGTGGGAC
>NZ_QAIM01000537.1:0-5100 GCF_003061035.1 Acidovorax sp. HMWF018 | reverse complement strand
CCGCAGTTGCCAGCCAAGCCGCCACTGTTGCACCTACAGGGCCCGGCTCCTTGCCGCACACGCAAGGGCCGCAGGCCCTGTTTGTCGTTCAGGGCGTCTGGATGGGTGCCATGGTGCCCAAGCGCTGGGCGCGCCGCGCCGTGACGCGCAACACCATCAAGCGGCAGATCTACACCGTGGGCGCCACGTTTGAGGCGCGTTTGCCGCAGGCCGCCCATGTGGTGCGCCTGCGCTCGGCGTTTGATCGCAAGCAGTTCGTGAGCGCCACGTCCGACCAGCTCAAGCAGGCGGTACGCGCGGAGCTGCTGCAGCTGTTCGGATATGCCACCCGGCATTCGGGCGCAGCGGTTGCTGCGCCTGTGCCGCCGGTGGCAGAGCCGGTGACTGCCCCATGATGCAGCGCCTGCTGATCGGCGTGGTCAAAGGCTATCGGCTGTTTCTCAGCCCCTGGCTGGGTTCGGCCTGCCGCTTTGAGCCGACCTGCTCGGTCTATTCGCTGCAGGCGCTGGAGCAGCACGGCGCTGCGGCAGGCAGTTATCTGACGGTGCGCAGGCTGGTACGCTGCCACCCCTGGTGTGACGGGGGCCATGATCCGGTCCCGCAAGATCTGCCGCGCAGCGTGCGGCTTTTCTCCAGGCTCACCCCTTCCACCACTCCCCCATCCTCACCAAAGAAGTCTTCATGAACGACATTCGCCGCACCATCCTGTGGGTGATTTTTGGCTTTTCCATGGTTCTGCTGTGGGACAAGTGGCAGCTGCACAATGGCAACAAGGCCACCTTTTTCCCGACCACGCCCGCTGTGACAGCCCCTGCTGCCGCCGCAGGCGCGGCCTCCGGTGCGACCGGGGCTGCCAGCGTGCCCGCCACCAGCGTGCCCGCAGCCACAACGGCCGCGCAAGGCGCGGCAGCCGTGCCCGGGCAGCCTGCTGCAGCGGCTGCGCCGGCCAAACGCGAACGCATTGAGGTCAAGACCGACCTGTATCGCCTGGTGTTCGACAGCGAAGGCGGCTCGCTCACGCAGGCCGAGCTGCTCAAGCACGCCGACATGACCGACAAGGCCCGCAACTTCCTGTTGCTGGATGAAAGCGCGCAGCGCGTCTACGTGGCGCAGACCGGCCTGGTGGGCGGCACTTTCCCCACGCACAAGACGGTGATGACGGCCGTTCCCGGCCCGCGCGAACTCAAGGACGGTGAAGACTCCATGAGCATCCGCTTCGAGTCGCCCGACCAGGGCGGCGTGAAGCTGGTCAAGACCTGGACCATCAAACGCGGCGCTTACGACATCGCCGTCAAGCACGACATCGTCAACACCGGCAGCGCCGCTGTATCGCCCCAGCTGTATCTGCAACTGGTGCGCGACGGCAACAAGCCGCCAGGCGAGTCGTCGTTCTACTCCACCTTCACCGGCCCAGCGGTTTACACCGAAGCCAAGAAGTACCAGAAGATCGAGTTCAAGGACATCGAAAGCGGCAAGGTCGACATTCCCAAGGACTCGGCCAATGGCTATGTCGCCATGGTGCAGCACTATTTCGCCACCGCATGGCTGCTGGCCGACGGCGTGCAGCGCGAGCCCTTCACCCGCAAGGTGGACACCAACCTGTACTCCGTGGGCATGCTGACCTCCCTCGGCACCATCGAGCCGGGCGCCACCAAGACCATCGACGCGCGCCTGTTCGCCGGCCCGCAGGTCGAGACCATGATGGAAAAGCTGTACCCCGGCCTGGAACTGGTCAAGGACTACGGCTGGCTGACCATCCTGTCCAAGCCGCTGTACTGGCTGCTCGACAACCTGCACAAGCTCCTGAACAACTGGGGCTGGTCCATCGTTGCGCTGGTGCTGCTGCTCAAGATCGCGTTCTACTGGCTCAATGCCAAGGCCTACGCCAGCATGGCCAAGATGAAGGCCATCAATCCCAAGATCATGGAGATGCGCGAACGCCTGAAGGACAAGCCGCAGCAGATGCAGCAGGAGATGATGCGTATCTACCGCGAGGAAAAGGTCAACCCGATGGGTGGCTGCTTCCCCATCATGATCCAGATCCCTGTGTTCATTGCGCTGTACTGGGTGCTGCTGTCCAGCGTCGAGATGCGCAATGCGCCATGGATCGGCTGGATCCACGACCTCTCCGCGCCTGACCCATTCTTCATCCTGCCCTTGCTGATGACGGCCAGCTCGCTGCTGCAGACCGCCCTGAACCCCGCGCCACCAGACCCGATGCAGGCCAAGATGATGTGGTTCATGCCGCTGATCTTCAGCGTGATGTTCTTCTTCTTCCCGGCCGGCCTGGTGCTGTACTGGCTGACCAACAATATCTTGTCGATTGCGCAGCAGTGGATCATCAACACCCGCATGGGCGTGCCACCGCAGTTCAATCTGCCCAAGTTCAAGTGATGCCGCAGCGGCAACGCTGACATCCACGAACTGACCCCCAAAGGCCGCGCAAGCGGCCTTTTTTCTGTCACCTTGTAAAGTCCCTGCCCATGCTTGCACGCCACCACGACCCCATCGTTGCCATCGCCACTGCCCCCGGGCGCGGGGCCGTCGGCATCGTACGGGTGTCGGGCAAAGGGCTGGAGGCCCTGGTGCAGGCGCTGTGCGGCCGCACCCTCAAGCCCCGCGAAGCGACGTACCTGCCCTTTCGGGATGCACAGGGCCGGGCCATCGACCAGGGGCTCGCGCTGTACTTCCCCGGTCCGCACAGCTACACCGGCGAAGACGTGCTGGAGCTGCAGGCGCATGGGGGCCCGGTGGTGCTGCAGCTGCTGCTGGCGCGCTGTCTGGAGGCGGGGACTGCCACCCAACCGGCGACCGGCCAGCCCTGTCTGCCGGGCCTGCGCGTGGCCCAACCCGGGGAGTTCACCGAACGGGCTTTCCTGAACGACAAGATCGACCTGGCCCAGGCCGAGGCGATTGCCGACCTGATCGACGCCAGCACGGAAGCCGCAGCCCGCAGCGCCAGCCGCTCGCTGACCGGCGCGTTTTCTGCAGAAATCCACAGCCTGCGCGACGCACTCATCCATCTGCGCATGCTGGTGGAGGCCACGCTGGACTTTCCTGAAGAAGAAATCGACTTCTTGCGCAAGGCCGATGCGCATGGCCAGCTATCGAACTTGCAGCAAACGTTGGCCTCGGTGATGCAGCGCGCGCGCCAGGGCGCTTTGCTGCGCGAGGGCATCAAGGTGGTCATCGCCGGGCAGCCCAATGCCGGCAAAAGCTCACTGCTCAATGCGCTGGCAGGGGCCGAGCTGGCCATCGTCACGCCCATTGCCGGCACCACGCGCGACAAGGTCCAGCAGACCATCCAGATCGAAGGGGTGCCGCTGCACATCATCGACACCGCCGGCCTGCGCGACAGCAGTGATGAGGTCGAGCGCATCGGCATCGCCCGCGCCTGGGACGAGATTGCCGGGGCAGACGCCGTGCTGTTCCTGCACGACCTGTCGCGGCAAAGCGCTCCTGAATATGTAGCTGCCGACGCAGATATCGAAAGCGCCTTGGGGCAAAAATTGCCAAAAAACATCCCCGTGATCGATGTCTGGAACAAGCTGGACTGCGCGGCCGGTGTTGCCCCTACGGCCAACCCCGGGCGCCCTACTGTGCATCTGTCGGCCCGCACCGGTCAGGGACTGGACGACTTGCGACGGCTGCTGCTGGACGTGGCGGGCTGGCAGTCGGCGCCCGAGGGCATCTACATTGCCCGGGCGCGGCATGTGCAGGCGCTGCAGGCCGTGTCGTTGCACCTGCAGGAAGCTGCTGACCAACTGCAGGCCCAGGGGCCGGCGCTGGACCTGCTGGCCGAGGAGCTGCGGCTGGCGCAGAACGCCCTGAGCGCCATCACCGGCGAGTTCACCTCCGACGACCTGCTTGGCGTGATCTTCTCCAGCTTCTGCATCGGTAAATAGCGACCGTTGGTCGCCCTATCTTGTAAACGGACGTAAACAGCGCTTGTGTCTGATCTGTAACAGGGTTACTTTCGGCGGACCATGAATGTTCCCATGCCCGTTGCCTCCAAGGTGGACCTCAAAGGTCTGATCGACGCCATTGCCCAGACCACGGCGGAGGACAGCATGACCAACCCGCTGACGGCCGCCCAGTGGGAGGTGCTGTCGTCCTACCTGCTCCCGGTGGTGTTGCCCGCGGGCCAGGTGCTTTTCAGCCAGGGTGCCACGGACCGCACCCTGTACCTGGTCGAAAGCGGCAGCCTGAGCGTGCACTACCAGGACGAAAAGGAACGCCTGCGTCTGGCCATTGTGGGCGCGGGGTCGGTGGTGGGTGAAGGCGCTTTCTTCTCGCACCGTGCGCGCAGCGCCACCGTGCAGGCCAGCGCGCCGTGCAAACTGTGGAGCCTCACGGCCATCCGCTTCACCGAGCTGACCAACCGCCAGCCCGCCATTGCCCTGGGTCTGGCCATGGCGGCAGGGGCTGTGCTGGCCAAGCGCCTGGGCAACCGCCGCCGCCGCGTTGCGGCCACCTGACAGGCGGGGCCTGTCGGGGGTTTCCCTCGGGCTTCTTCCGCCTTCTGCGGGGGGATGGCGCGTTACACTCGATTTGGATTTTGTCCAGGCACCATCCGAAGAAAGCAAGCCATGTCCCTGTTCAGTTGGTTCAGCCGCAAACCCGCTCCCGCCAAGCCCCGCGCAGCGGCCGAGCCCTCCGGCCTGTTCAACGCCGACGCCACCGTGCCCCTGCAACCCGGGCGCCAGGGCAAGCCGCTCGTGGAGCCCCAGCCCCCAGAGCACGCCGCCAATCGCAAGAACGAGCGCATGGAGCGCCGTGAGCTGCTCTATACCGTGGTGCGCGACGCCATGGTGCGCGCTGGCGTGCTGTCGGCCAGCTACAAGTTCAAGGTGCTGTCGCTCGACCAGCGCGGCCGCCAGTTCCTGGTGATGATGGACCTGGCCCGGGAATACGGCGGCGAGACGGTGCGCCTGAGCGAGATCGAGGCGCTCATCGCCCAGACCGCCAAAACCCGCTACGACATCCTGGTGACGGCCGTGTACTGGCGCATCAACGACCATGTGGCGGTGGGCATTCCGCAAAAGGGCGTGGCGCCCCAGGGCGCTGCGCTGCCGTTGCAGGCTGCTTCTACAGCGGTGC
>NZ_QAIM01000064.1:0-4361 GCF_003061035.1 Acidovorax sp. HMWF018 | reverse complement strand
CCGGGAGATGGCTTTCTCGGATTCACCCGGGAGAGTGATGTAGCCCGTGGCTCCGCTGGTGAAACGGAACCGTACCGTGCCAACGGTTCCCGCCTCTTTCCCTGACAGCGGGCCGCTGCCCAGGTAGCGCCCCCCGGTGTAACGAATCAAGGGCGCTGCGACCTGATCATTCGCTATCTTGCCTGTTGCCAAATAGAAGGTGGGTTGTCCGCTGCTTTCGTAGGCATACATCTGCATCACGAACGTGTCGTTCTGCACGTCAATCGCCAGCCCCCGCCCTGGCTTGCCATCCAGTTCAGAGCTCACGACCCAGGTCCCTGCCTGTGGTGCAAATGCTTGCGCCAGGCCCGCTCCCGATAGCAATACGACAGCTATCAATTTCTTGGAATGCATCCCTCTCTCCCTCTCTTGAATACAGCAGTGGTGGTTAGACAATCCAACTGAATGTATCCCTTTTCAGCGGCCGCACAGCAAACTAAATTGCCAGCAGATTCAGGGGGACACGCGTCGCAGATGTGACAGAAATCAGCGACCTTCCACCACCCTCAGCACCTCCGCCCCATACGCCTCCAGCTTCTTCGCCCCCATGCCGCTGATGCCCTGCAGGTCGTCCAGGGACGCGGGGTTGCGCTCGGCAATCGCAGCCAGTGTGGCGTCGTGAAAGATCACATACGCGGGCAGGTTGTGCTCGCGTGCCACTTCGGCGCGCCAGGCCTTGAGGTTGATGAAGCGCACCTGTGCGTCGGGTCCCAGATTGGCGGCAGCGGCTGGCGGTGAGCTGCCCTTGCGGGTGCGCTTGGCGGGGGCGGACGACACCGATTCGCGCAGCTGCACCGGCACCTCGCCCTTGAGCACGGCGCGCGAGCCCTCGGTGAGGCACAGGGTGTCAAAGCTGTGGCCGCTGTCCAGCATCACCTTCTGCAGGCCCAGCGCGCCCGTGGCGATCAGCTGGCGCAGCACGCCGCGCAGCTGGGGCTCGGTCAGGTCTGCGCCAATGCCGAAGGTGGAGATTTTTTCGTGCCCGAACTGCGCGACCTTCTCGGTCTTCTTGCCGCGCAGGATGTCCATGATGTGCCCCGTGCCAAAACTGATGCCGCTGGCCTGGTTCACACGGTAGATGGTGGACAGCAGCTTGCGGGCGGCATCGGTCGCATCCCACACGGCGGGCGGGCTGATGCAGTTGTCGCAGTTACCGCACGGCGTGGACTGCTCGCCAAAGTAGGCCAGCAGCCGCACGCGGCGGCAGTCGGTGGCCTCGGCCAGCGCCAGCAGCGCGTCGAGCTTGCCGCGCAGCGCCTGCTTGAACTCCTCGCCCGCGGGGCTCTCGTCGATCATGCGGCGCTGGTTGACCACGTCGTTCAGGCCATAGGCCATCCAGGCATCGGCGTTCAGGCCGTCGCGGCCCGCGCGGCCGGTCTCCTGGTAGTAGCCCTCGATGTTCTTGGGCATGTCCACGTGGGCCACAAAGCGCACGTCGGGCTTGTCGATGCCCATGCCAAAAGCGATGGTGGCCACCATCACGATGCCCTCCTCGCGCAGAAAGCGGTCCTGGTTCTTCTGTCGCACCTTGGTGTCCAGCCCCGCGTGGTAGGGCAGGGCGGTGATGCCCGCGTCGCTCAGGGTGGACGCCAGCTCCTCCACGCGCTTGCGCGACTGGCAATACACCACGCCCGCCTCGCCCGCGTGCTCGCGCTCGATGAACCGCAGCAGCTGGGTGGTGGCGTCCTTCTTCTCGACGATGGTGTAGCGGATGTTGGGCCGGTCGAAGCTGCTGATGAACAGCCGCGCGTCTTCCAGCTGAAGCCGCTCGATGATGTCGGCGCGTGTGAGGTCGTCGGCCGTGGCCGTGAGCGCAATGCGTGGCACGCCCGCATAGCGCTCGTGCAGCACCGTGAGCGCGCGGTATTCGGGGCGAAAGTCGTGGCCCCACTGGCTCACGCAGTGTGCCTCGTCGATGGCAAACAGCGAGAGGTGACCGCCTTCGTACAGGCTATCGAGCAGGCCCAGAAAACGCGGCGTATTCAGCCGCTCGGGCGCGGCGTACAGCAGGGTGATGTCGCCAGTCTGCAGGCGCAGCTCCACATCCTGCGCCTCGTCAAAACTCAGCGTAGAGTTCAAAAAGGCCGCATCCACCCCCGCCTCGTGCAGTGCCCCTACCTGGTCGTGCATCAGCGCGATCAGCGGAGAGACCACGATGGTCACCCCGCGCCCCTGCCGCTGGCGCACGATGGCCGGCACTTGGTAACACAGGCTCTTGCCGCCGCCGGTGGGCATGAGCACCAGCGCATCGCCACCGGCGATCACATGCTCAACAATGGCCTGCTGCGGGCCGCGAAACTGCTCGTAGCCAAAAACGTCCTGCAAAACGGCATGGGCAGGGGACAGCGCGGGAGACGGGCGAGAGGACAAGCGGATACTCTGAAATAGATAGCTACAAGCGCATATAAATCAAGCGCTTGGTGCCGATACGGCCAGTATTTTCTGGCGCGCCAGGGCTTGGCCCTGAGCGCGGCAGGCGCATATTGTGCGCTGCAAGGGCGCAGGGGCCGCACTTTCTACAATAGGGTCCTATGCAAGCCCTCCACTACACACGCGCCGCGCAACTCCCCGATATCCTTGCCCAACGCATCGTCATCCTCGACGGCGCCATGGGCACCATGATCCAGCGCTTCAAGCTGGGCGAGGCGCAGTACCGGGGCGAGGGCTACACCGGGCCGGATGGCGCGGGGGACCGGTTCAAGGACTTTGCGTACGACGTGAAGGGCAACAACGAGCTGCTCAGCATCACCCGGCCCGACGTGATCCGCGACATCCACGAGCGCTACCTGGCCGCTGGCGCCGACCTCATCGAGACCAACACCTTCGGCGCAACCACCGTGGCGCAGGAGGACTACCACATGGCCGAGCTGGCGCGCGAGATGAACCTGCGCTCGGCCCAGCTGGCGCGCGCCGCTTGCGACAAATACAGCACGCCCGACAAGCCCCGCTTCGTGGCCGGCGCCCTGGGCCCCACGCCCAAGACGGCCAGCATCAGCCCCGATGTGAACGACCCCGGTGCGCGCAACATCGACTTTGAAACCCTGCGCGCTGCCTACTACGAGCAGACCGAGGCGCTGGTCGAAGGCGGCGCCGACGTGCTGCTGGTCGAGACCATCTTCGACACCCTGAACGCCAAGGCGGCGCTGTTCGCGATTGACGAGTTCTTTGAAACGAGCGGCGAGCGCCTGCCGCTCATCATCAGCGGTACCGTGACCGACGCCTCGGGCCGCATCCTGTCGGGCCAGACCGTCACCGCCTTCTGGCACAGCGTGCGCCACTCGCGCCCGCTGGCCATTGGCCTCAACTGCGCCCTGGGCGCCACGCTGATGCGCCCCTACATCCAGGAGCTGAACCGGGTGGCCGAGGACACGTTCATCAGTTGCTACCCCAACGCCGGCCTGCCCAACCCCATGAGCGACACCGGCTTTGACGAGACGCCCGAGATCACCAGCCGCCTAGTGCACGAGTTTGCGGCCGAGGGGCTGGTCAACATCCTGGGCGGCTGCTGCGGCACCACGCCGGACCATATTGGCGCCATTGCCAAGGCGGTGGCCGATGTGCCTACGCGCAAGATGTTCTACCCCGCAGAAGCCTGAATTTGAGTCGAATTGGCTGCTAGCGCTTATCCATCAGGCGCAAGAAGCTATAAAAATGATAGTGATTGCCGTGCCAGCGCAGTGCGGCGGCCCATTGCAAGGCGCCGCCGGGTGCGGCAACCTTGCAATCCCCCTTCATTGCGCCTTCCCGTTTCGCCGTCTGGTCCGTTCACCCCATGCTTGATACCGCCACCCCGCCCGCCTCTTCCTTTGTGGAGGGCGACGACGCAGCCGCAGCGGCCGCCAAGGCTGCCGCCCACGCCGCGCTCAAGCTCGAAAAGCGCCTGGTGCGCCAGGTGGCCCAGGCCATCACCGACTTTGGTCTGATCGAAGACGGCGACAAGGTCATGGTCTGCGTCTCGGGCGGCAAGGACAGCTACGCCATGCTCGACGTGCTGCGCATGCTGCAGCAGCGCAACGGCCACAAGTTCGAGCTGATCGCCGTCAACCTCGACCAGAAGCAGCCCGGCTTTCCGGCCCACGTGCTGCCGGAGTATCTGACGCAGGTCGGCGTGCCCTTTCACATCGAAACGCAGGACACCTACAGCGTCGTCAAGGAGCACATCCCCGAAGGCAAGACCATGTGCAGCCTGTGCAGCCGACTGCGCCGGGGCATCCTGTACCGCGTGGCCGACGAGCTGGGGTGCACCAAGATCGCGTTGGGCCACCACCGCGACGACATGCTGCAGACGTTCTTCCTCAACATGTTCTTCGGCGGCAAGCTCA
>NZ_QAIM01000536.1:0-1803 GCF_003061035.1 Acidovorax sp. HMWF018 | reverse complement strand
GATGATCAATTGGCTTTCGCTATTGCGAATCACTACCATTCAACCATCCCTGCTGCACCGCTGCAGGCTCTGTTGAACCAAGGAGTCCGCCATGTCCCTCATCCGCCGCGTTGCCCGCCAGAACCAAACCATGCTGATGAAGACGGGCAGCTACTACCTCATCCACATCTGCGTGGCCGCCCTGGTGGCCTATGCCGTCACTGGCAACCTGTGGGCTTCGCTCACCCTGAGCCTGCTGGAGCCCACGGTGCAGGCGGTGGCCTTCTTCTTCCATGAAAAGGCGTGGGACCGGGCTGGCCGGCGCACCGCTCGCCAAAGCGCTACTGCATCGCCCAGCAGCAGTCCAGCCCTTCAGGGCGCCTGAACAAACTCACGACAAGGAGCACCACCATGTACGCCATTCCACTGCGCAGCCGCACCGCCTCGGGCCTGGCCTTTCAGCGCTGGCTGGTCCAGCGCCTGGCGGGGCTTGCCCATACCAGCTGATAACAGGCAATCCTCTCTGCTTGCGCCAGAAACGAACATGCCCCGGCCAGCGGGGCATGGGGGTGGGTATGCAAATGGACGCTGAATGGGCAGCGCTCAGGCCTTCACATCCAGCAAGGAGCCCATCATTTCGTCCTGCGTCTTGATGGTCTGCAGGTTGGCCTTGAACGCGTAGGTGGCCGACATCTGCTCCACCGCTTCCTGCTCCAGCGCCACGCCTTTGGCGTCCTGCTCGCGTTGCACGGTGGCGCGCACACCGGCGCTTTCGGCCACTTCTTCTTGTGCAACCACCTCGCGGCGGTAGCCGGGGGTGTTCATGTTGGCCACGTTGTTGGCCGACGCGTCCAGCCGCAACTGGGCGGCCTGGAGGCCTGAACTGCCGATGGAGGAAATACTGGCCATGGGCGCTGCTCCCGATGTCACACAATGTTGCAAAGAAGGTGAATTGTCCGCCTCGCCAAGGGCGCTGGCAAGCCGCAGCCCCGCAATGCCCCTGTCAGCGACCAGGGCGGTGCGCGTCTTCCAGGCATTGCGCAAACGCCTGGGCCGCGCGGGCGGGTGCGGGCGAGCGGCGCATCAGGCTCACAAACTGGCAGTGGTAGTGGAACAGCGACGGGTTCACGGCCTGCATGCGGCCCTGGCGCTCGAAGGCCTCGGCGTAGTGGTCGGGCAAGAACCCGAGAAAGCGGCCCGACAGGATCAGCGTGGCGATGGACTCCTGGTCAAACCCCGTGGCCGCACGCTGCAGCCGGGCCTGGTGGCTCAACTCCATATTGGGCGAGTGGTAGCCCAGCCCCGCAAACTGGTATCCGCGCACGGCATGCCAGTCGGCCGGAGGCGATGACGCCCCAAACAGCGGGTGGCCCGCGCCGCAGTACAGCAGCATGGTCTCGCCAAACAGGTCGGCGTAGGCCAGGCTTTGCGAGCTGCGGTGCGCGGGGATGATGCCCACCTGGTAGCTGCCGTCGATCACACCGCGCTCGATGGCGTTGATGGAGCCCACATGCAGTTGCAGTTGCACATCGGGGGCCTGGGCGGTGAAGGCGGCAATCGCCTCGCCAATGCGGGCGGCCGGGTTGCTGGCGGTCTTGTCGAACACCGCCACGGCGAGCTGCCCGCCCATGCGCGAGTGGATGTCGTCCACGCTGTCGCGAAAGCTGCGCACCGAGGCCAGCAGGCGCAGGGTTTCGTCATACACCCGCTGCCCCTCGGCCGTCAGCGCAAACCCCGCCCGCCCCCGGCGGCACAGCGTGAGGCCCAGGCGGGCTTCCAGGTCCTTGATGTGGCGGCTCACAGTGCTGGTGCCGATGTTCAGCT
>NZ_QAIM01000063.1:0-7594 GCF_003061035.1 Acidovorax sp. HMWF018 | reverse complement strand
AGCATCCACTCCGCACCACAGATACGCATTCCCGCCACCTACCTGCGCGGCGGCACCAGCAAGGGCGTTTTCTTTCGCCTCGACGACCTGCCCGCCCCCGCCCAGCAACCTGGCCCCGCCCGCGACGCCCTGCTGCTGCGCGTGTTGGGCAGCCCTGATCCCTACGGCAAGCAGATCGACGGCATGGGCAATGCGTCGTCTAGCACCAGCAAGGCCGTGATCCTGTCGCGCAGCACGCGGCCGGGCCACGACGTGGACTACCTGTTTGGCCAAGTGTCCATCGACCAGCCTTTTGTGGACTGGAGCGGCAACTGCGGCAACCTGTCGGCTGCGGTGGGGCCGTGCGCCATTCACATGGGGCTGATCGATGCGGCGCGTATTCCACAGAACGGCACCTTTCCGGTTCGCATCTGGCAGGCCAACATCGGCAAGACCATCGTGGCGCATGTGCCCATCAGCAACGGTCAGGTGCAGGAGACGGGCGACTTCGAGCTGGACGGCGTGACCTTTGCAGCCGCCGAGGTGGCGCTGGAGTTCATGGACCCGGCGGAGGATGGCGATGACGGGGGAGCCATCTCGACAGCGCCGGGCCGCCCCAAGCTGGCTAGGGCCCCCTCGGGGGGCAGCGAACCACACGCAGTGGGGAGCGTGGGGGCGTTATTCCCGACGGGCAACGTGGTGGACACCTTGGAGGTGCCAGGGGTCGGCAGCTTCGCCGCCACGCTGATCAACGCGGGCATCCCCACCATTTTTCTCAACGCGCAAGAGCTGGGTTACACCGGCACCGAGCTGCAGCGGGCCATCAACGGCGATGCGACGGCACTGGCGCGCTTCGAGACGATCCGTGCATACGGCGCCCTGCGCATGCGGCTGATCCGCGACCTGGGCGAGGCCGCCACGCGCCAGCACACCCCCAAGATCGCCTTCGTCGCGCCTCCCGCCAGCTACACGGCCTCCAGCGGCAAAGCCATTGACGCCAAGGACATCGACCTGCTGGTGCGCGCGCTCTCCATGGGCCAGCTGCACCACGCCATGATGGGCACGGCGGCGGTGGCCATTGGCACGGCGGCAGCCATCCCCGGCACGCTGGTCAACCTGGCAGCGGGCGGGGGCGTGCGCAGCAGCGTGCGGTTTGGCCACCCCTCGGGCACCCTGCGTGTGGGGGCTGAAGCGGCACAGGTCAACGGCCAGTGGAAGGTGACCAAGGCCCTGATGAGCCGCAGCGCCCGCATCCTGATGGAAGGCTGGGTGCGGGTGCCGGGCGACATTTTTTAAAGCAAAAATGGCTTGATGCGCTAGTGACTCATGCGCCAACAGCTATCAAACATATAGCAACCCAGCTCACCACCCCAACCATGAACACCAGACAACAACTCAAAGCCCTGGCCCAGGCTCGCCGGGGCGTCATCGTGCCCGGCGCTTTCAACGCCCTCTCCGCCCGCGTGGTGGCCGACCTGGGCTTTGAAGCCCTCTACGTCACCGGCGCTGGCGTGACCAACATGTGGTTCGGCCTGCCCGACCAGGCCTTCATGGGCCTGACCGACATTGCCGACCACACCGCACGCATCCGCGACGCGGTGGAGCTGCCGCTCATCGTCGATGCCGACACGGGCTTTGGCAACGCCCTCAACACCTACCATGCGGTGCGTGTGCTGGAGCGCGCGGGGGCCGACTGCATCCAGCTCGAAGACCAGGTCAGCCCCAAGCGCTGCGGGCATTTCAACGGCAAGGACGTGATCAGCACCGACGAGATGCTGGGCAAGATCAAAGCCGCCGTGGATGCGCGCCGTGATGCGGACACCCTCATCCTGGCCCGCACCGACGCCTGCGCCACCCAGGGCTTCGAGGCCGCCGTGGAGCGCGCCCAGCGCTTTCAGGAGGCGGGCGCGGACATCCTGTTTGTGGAAGCCGTCACCACCCTCGACGAGATCCGCGCCCTTCCCCAGCGGCTGGCCGCGCCGCAGCTGATGAACATGGTGATCGGCGGCAAGACGCCCATCACCGGCGCTGAAGAACTGGCCACGCTGGGCTATGGCCTGGTGCTGTACGCCAACGCAGCGCTGCAGGGCGCGGTGGCGGGCATGCAAAAGGCCTTGACCGTGCTGCGCGACGCGCAGCGCATTGACGAAGACCCCGCACTGGTCGCGCCGTTTGCAGAGCGCCAGCGGCTGGTGCGCAAAGCCGACTGGGATACGCTGGAAGCGAAGTACGCCAGGCCTTAGTGTCACCCCCGGGGCAAGAACCCGTCGCGTTTTTGCCTTCAAGGCCGCACAAGCCACCGGTGCCGGGCACAATGGGTCTTTCCAGCACACCGTGCGCGCTGCACCATGCAAAGCATTTCTTCGTTGAACCTGGTGGACCTGTTGCTCGACGCCGTCTGCATCGTGCGGGGAGACAGCTCGATTGTGTTTGTCAGTTCAGCGTTCGAGCGCATCTTTGGGTATACCCCCGACGAAGTGGTCGGCAAGCGCATGCTGGACATGGTGCACCCCGACGACCTGCCCGCCACCCAACGGCAGGCCCACAACGTGACGCAGGGCGAGCTGCAGCTGCAGTTTGAAAACCGCTACGTGCGCAAGGATGGCTCCATCGCCCACATCCGCTGGACGGCCCGCTGGCTGCCCGACAAGCAGGTGCGGCTGGCCGTGGCCCACGATATCACCGCGCGCAAGGCCACCGAGTCGATGCAGGCGGTGATCTACGCCATCTCCGAAGCCGCGCACACCACACACAACCTGCAGGCCCTGTTCCAGCACATTCACCAGATCGTGGGCGGCCTGTTGCCCGCCACCAATTTTGCGGTAGCCCTGTACAACCCGCACGATGACCAGCTGAGCTTTCCGTACCACGTCAACGAGCACCTGCCCGCACCCGAACCCATGGCGCTGGCCGAGGACCCGCGCTATGCGGAGGTGATCCGGGGCGGCGCCACCTTGCTGCTCACGCCGGACTCATCGGTAGCAAAGGCCACGCAGTGGCGCGCTGCGGCGCATGCCACGCAGGCGCCGCTGTACTGGCTGGGTGTGCCCTTGCAGACGCAGCATGGCCCCCTGGGAGCACTGGTGCTGCAAAGCTACACCGAACAAGGCCGCTACACCGACAAGGACAAGGAGCTGCTGCAGTTCGTCTCCACCCAGGTAGCGGCCGCCATTGAACGCAAGCAGATGTATGAGCGCCTTGAACATATGGCGCAGTACGACCAGCTCACGCACCTGCCCAACCGCCAACTGTTTCTGGACCGACTCAAGACCGCCCTGGCCCGCGCGCGGCGCGACCAGACGCTGCTGTCGCTGCTGTTCATTGACCTCGACCGGTTCAAGGAAGTGAACGACACCCTGGGCCATGCCATGGGCGATCTGCTGCTGCAGCGGGTGGCGCAGCGGCTGCTCGAATGCGTGCGCGCATCCGACACGGTGGCGCGGCTGGGCGGTGATGAATTTGTGGTGCTGCTCGAAGGCGGCCAGGCCCGCGAGCACGCCTGTGCGGTGGCCGACAAGATACTCGCGGCCTTTGGTCAGGATTTCGACCTCGAAGGCCAGCGTCTGTACATCCAGCCCAGCATTGGCGTGGCCATCTACCCCGAGCATGGTGGCGAAGAGCACCGCCTGCTGGGCCACGCCGACGAAGCCATGTACCTGTCCAAGCGCAACGGCGGCAACCAGGTGCGTGTGGCGCTGGCGCCTCTGCATTCCTGAGGTCCGTGTTGCCAGCCCGTCTTGCACACGTCCGTCCCTGGCTCTGAGGCGACTTCGGTGTGGGCGTACAACGGGACCAAGCCGCTTGTATTGCAGTGCGCGGTGCGGTTGGGTCTGGCTGTGGCGGCCTTGCCGGTAGCTCTTGCCGTCACGCTGATGCTCTATCCGGTGTGGTCATGGGTGGAGCGCACGACAGGCATCGAAAGCGTGGGCCACAGCGGGCCGGCCAGCTGGTGCTATCTGGCCGTGTGGGTGCCCATGGTCACGGCCCTGCTGCTGCCCCCAATGTGGCGCCTGGCCAAGTCACTCTTGCGCAAGCCACATGGCCACGCAGACACATAGGGGTTCTTGGGTCGAGGCCCACCGCCGCAGGCATATCACCGCACAATGCGGCCTGGCATTCGCAACCCCCCGGCCGGATGCTCTGACCCACCCCTGGGTCACTTCACCACACTCGGCGCCCAGCGCCACGCACCCATGCTCTACAACGCCTTGAAGCTTGTCCATGTCCTGTCCATCATCGTGTGGGTGGGGGGCATGGTGTTCGCCCATTTTTTTCTGCGGCCTGCCGCGCAGGCGCTGGAGCCCCCGCAGCGCGTGCGGCTGATGCATGACGTGCTGCAGCGCTTCTTTATGGCAGTCACTGCCGCCGTGGTGCTGGTGCTGGGCAGCGGCCTGTGGATGATCGGCCGCGCGGCCAAGCAGGCGGTTCAGACGGGCGGTGTGTTCTCCATGCCACTGGACTGGACCATCATGGCCACGCTGGGCCTCGTGATGATGGCCATCTTCGGCCATATCCGCTTTGCGTTGTTCCGGCGCCTGCAGCGTGCCGTGGCAGCGTCGGACTGGCCCAGCGGCGCCAAGGCCCTGGGCAGCATCCGCAGCTGGGTGGGCGTGAACCTGGCGCTGGGTGTGGTGATCGTCGTGGTCACGCTGCTGGTCTAGGGTCTATTGATTGGATGGGCCCGCAGGCTGCTGCCCCGCGCGGCAGCACGCACCGCGTGGCCCCAGGAGTTTTGACGTTGTTCCGTTTCTTCGAAAGCCGGCTTCCCCCCTACCCCGCTGCAGAGCCGCACTTGCCTCCCAAGGCCTTTTTGGCCTTTGTGTGGGACGGCACCCGTGGCCTGCGTGGCTACGTGGCCGCCATGGCAGGTTTGTCCGCAGCCATTGCCATTTACGAAGCCCTGCTGTTTGCCGTGTTGGGCGTGGTGGTGGACTGGATCTCCACGTCTGCGTCTCCGGGCACGCTATGGGCCGAACGCAAAGCGGCGCTGATCGGCATCACTGCGCTACTGCTGGTATCGGTGGTGCTGGTCGCCTTGCAGACCAGCATCAAGCACCAGGTGCTGGCCATCAACTTTCCGCTGCGGCTGCGCTGGAACTTTCACCGGCTGATGCTGGGCCAGAGCATGGCGTTCTACGCCGACGAGTTTGCGGGCCGCATCACCACCAAGATCATGCAGACCGCGCTGGCCGTGCGCGACATGATCTTCACGACCACCGACGTGGTGATTGGCATGGGCATCTACCTGGTGACCATCCTTGTGCTGCTGGCCGGGTTTGACGCGCGGCTGCTGCTGCCGTTTGCCGCGTGGATGGGGGCCTATGGCCTGGCCTGCTGGTACTTTGTGCCGCGCCTGGGCCAGGTGGGCAAGGCACAGGCCGACGCGCGCTCGGTGATGACCGGGCGCATCACCGACGCATACACCAACATTGCCACCGTCAAGCTGTTCTCGCACACGCGGCGCGAATCCGAATTCGCCCGTGCCGCCATGGACGCGTTCAAGCTGACCGGCTATGCGCAGATGCGCCTGGTGAGCCTGTTCGAGATCGTCAACCAGCTGCTGGTGGTGGCCATGATTCTCGGCGCGTGCGGCACGGCCCTGTGGCTATGGTCGGCCGGCGAGGTGGGGGCGGGTGCCGTGGCGGCTGTCACCGCGATGACGCTGCGCGTATCGGGCCACGCGCACTGGGTGATGTGGGAGATGACCACCCTGTTTGAAAGCGTGGGCACCATTCAGGACGGCATCAACACGCTGACCCGACCGCGCGCCGTGGTAGATGCCCCCGACGCCAAGCCCCTGGTCGTGACCCAGGGCGAGGTGCGCTTTGAGGACATGAGCTTTGCCTACGGCAGCGGCCCCGATGCCCGTCCGGTCATCGACCGCCTCAACCTCACCATCCGCCCCGGCGAGAAGATCGGCCTGATTGGCCGCTCGGGCGCGGGCAAGTCCACGCTGGTCAACCTGCTGCTGCGCTTTCACGATGTGCAGTCGGGCCGCATTCTCATCGATGGGCAGGACATTGCCCACGTGACCCAAGACAGCCTGCGCCGCCACATCGGCATGGTCACGCAGGACACCTCGTTGCTGCACCGCTCCATGCGCGACAACATCCTGTACGGCCGCCCCGATGCCAGCGAGGCCGACCTGCACCAGGCGGCCGCGCGTGCAGAGGCCGCAGACTTCATCGCCACACTCACCGACCTGCAGGGCCGCACCGGCTATGACGCCCATGTGGGCGAGCGCGGCGTCAAGCTCTCGGGTGGCCAGCGCCAGCGTGTGGCCATTGCACGCGTGATGCTGAAAGACGCGCCCATCCTGCTGCTGGACGAAGCCACCAGCGCGCTCGACTCCGAGGTGGAAGCGGCCATCCAGCAAAGCCTCGACGGCCTGATGAAGGGCAAGACCGTGATTGCCATCGCCCACCGCCTGTCCACCATCGCCGCCATGGACCGCCTCATCGTGATGGACGCGGGCCGCATTGTGGAAGAAGGCACACACGCGCAGCTGCTGGGCCAGGGCGGCGTGTATGCCCGGCTGTGGGGGCATCAGAGCGGCGGGTTCCTGGGCGAATCCGAAGAGGACTGAGCCCGCAGAGGCAGACAGGCCTCCAGCCGCATGGGCGACACGCTGTCGCGCACGCGGCTGTGCGGCGGGTGTGTTGTCCCTACGGTGGCGGGTTTCAACCACCGGATGGGATCGCACCGATGATCAAAGTCACCGCCGTCTACCGCTGGCGTGAAGGCGCCACCTTCAACCACGACTACTACCACTCCGAGCACATGCGCATCGCCCGCGCAGCATTGCAGCCGCTGGGCCTGGTGCGGCTGGAGAGCGACCGTGTTCTCTACCCTGGCGAGCCGCGCCCGGGCCAGGTGGTGGCGCTGACCAACGCGTTCTTCAGCGACCTGAGGCAGGCCCAAACGGCCGCCAAGGCGACGATGGCTGAGCTGTCGGCAGACATTCCCAACTACACCAACATCCAGCCCGAGTCGTACTTTGCGCAGATGCTGGAGCACCCTGTGACCGCCTGACTGCCTCGGGGGTATGCGGTGGTTGGGTCCGCCACTACCCGCGTTCGCGCAAGGCCTTGAAGAGCAGACCCAGGCACACGCCCATGCCCAGCAAAGGGATGGCAGCCAGCGCGGCGACCACCGCGCGCGCCAGGGGCGACCAGTCAAAGTCGCGCGCTGTGCGCCAGGCGCCCAGCGCCGCGATCAGGCCCAGCACCACCATGCCCACGCGAAAGCTGGCCCCGGGCTTGAAGAAGGCCATGAGCAATGCCCCGTTGGCCACACCGATGCCCAGCGCGGCATGGCCCAGGTGCCAGGCAAACGTGGAGGTGGAGCGTCCATAGCGGGCATCTTCATGGGCATCGCCCTCGTCGCCCTCTTCGCTGCGATGCGTCGGGCCTGTGCGGCTGCGCGATGGGCTGGGCGCCTGCGAACGCGGAGTCTGTGGCTCTGGCGGCCTGGCTGTACCTGGCGACGGCGGGGCGCCATCACCCCGCCCCCATTCGCCAGCGGACAGGCCGGCCGCTGCCGCGATACCCGCCGCCCCGATGGCCGCCCCAACCGGCGCCGGCAGGTTCGGTGCGAGTCCCCGCTCTTGCAGCAC